>JBEKST010000046.1:0-14587 GCA_049516815.1 Bacteroidales bacterium
AAGCAGCGGTGCCATGATGGTAGGGGCCATTTACAGCGTCAACACGATCCAGGGCATCATCCGGCCTAGCACTCCTGCATATATCCCGAAAGAATCCGGGGGTATTTCAGTATTGATCGATGTTGGAACAAACCCCGACAGTAAAGCCGACATTATCTATCAGTTCGGATTACTCGGAGCACTGTTCTCGGAAAATATTTTTCATGTAAAAAACCCGCGTGTTGGCTTGCTTAATATAGGCTCTGAAGAGAAAAAAGGAAACATCATTACCCAGTCTGCTTTCCAGCAGATGAAAGATTCGAAAGACTATAATTTCATAGGTAACGTAGAAGGAAGAGAGCTTTTCAGGGATAATGTGGATGTAATTGTTTGCGACGGATTTGTCGGCAATATCTTATTGAAGCAAATTGAAGCCATGTACAGGGTATTTTTAAAAAGAGGGGTGAAAGACCCTTATCTTGACAGGTTCAATTATGAAACTTACGGAGGAACCCCGATCCTTGGCATCAATTCTACAGTACTTGTCGGACATGGGATATCGAACGGAAATGCCATCCGGAATATGATCCTGAGGTCGAAAGAAATTCATGAGGCAAAGCTTACACAAAAGATAAAACATGCCCTTGAACGGTATGCACTGAATCATGTTTAATCAGCTAATCATTTCATCGATTTAATACTTTTCTATTTATGACGAAGATCAGAGCCGCCATAACAGGAATCCAGGGATATGTTCCACCTTATATTCTCACCAATCAGGAATTGGAAAAAATGGTGGATACCACCGATGAATGGATAATTACCCGTACCGGAATCCGGGAGCGACACATCTTAAAAGGGAAAGGACTTGGAACCTCCGACATGGGAGCTGAAGCCGTAAAAGGATTACTTGCAAAAACCAGGACTGCACCGGAGGAGATCGGATTGCTGATCTGCGCCACAGTCACACCGGATATGATGTTCCCCGCTACGGCAAACCTCATCAGCGACAAGGCAGGGATCAAGAATGCCTTCAGCTTTGATATGAATGCCGCCTGTTCCGGGCTGCTCTATGCCATCGTGACTGCATCCAAATTTGTAGAAACCGGTAGTTTTAAAAAGGTGATCGTTGTTGGCGGAGATAAAATGTCGTCGATTACCGATTATACCAACCGTGAAACCTGTGTGCTCTTTGGTGATGCTGCAGGAGCCATTCTCCTTGAACCAACAACGGAAGAATTCGGGATCATGGATTCCATCCTGATGTCAGACGGATCCGGTATGCCTTACCTGCATATGAAAGCAGGAGGATCGGTGAGACCACCTTCACATGATACCGTTGATGCAGGCGAACATTTTATCTACCAGGAAGGCCAGGCTGTTTTTAAATTCGCTGTCACCAAGATGGCAGACGTGTCGGCAGAGATCATGGAGAAAAACAAACTGAAATCGGAAGACATCTCCTGGCTGGTACCCCACCAGGCAAACATGAGGATCATTGATGCAACGGCTCGCAGGATGGGCATAGGGATAGACAAGGTCATGGTGAACATCGAACGTTACGGCAATACAACCGGCGCCACGATTCCATTATGCCTCTGGGAGTGGGAAAATCGTCTGAAAAAAGGAGATAATATCATCCTTGCCGCTTTCGGCGGAGGCTTTACCTGGGGTGCAATCTGGGTCAAGTGGGCGTATGATTCTTAGAAAGGTTTTGTAACTTTCCGTTAGCCCGCACGTCAAATCCGTAAATACGAAAATTATGGAACCTAAAAGACTTTTCAGATCGAGGAAAGATCGCATACTTGGAGGTGTGTGCGGCGGTCTTGGGAATTACCTGAACGTTGACCCTGTATTGGTCAGAGTGGTATGGGCCATCCTCTTTTTCGCTGCCGGTGCAGGATTCCTGGCTTACATCCTGGCGTGGATCATAATCCCCGAAGAAGTTATCATGTAGAGTACGAAGTTAAAAGTACTCTACTATTCTTTCACGATCTTTCCAATATAGGTTCCGGGTTTACCAGAGATCGTCAACGTGGAAAGATAAATGCCGGAAGGAAGATTACTGATATCTGCAGAAATCCTGTTCCCCTCAAAAGTAAAGTTTATCTGTTCCTTTGTTCCGGTGACACTGGTAACTTTTATTTCACAGTCTTTTTCAGGACAATCGGCCGGAAGGATAAGGAAACAATAATCCAAAGCCGGATTGGGATAGATCATGATCGCCCTGGATCCTGAACCATTTTCACTGGTCCCCGCATTCGCACCCCAGATTTCCTGCGCATATTCGGGATGATCAATAAACGGATTCCGGTTATTCTGTATCAGGTAAACGGCATTGTTCCGGTCGGTCTCTTTTTGTGAAACCGGATCCTGACTATTCCACAACAACATCATGTTCAGCGCCCAGGGTTTCAATTGCGAACCGGTGGTGGCATCGCTGCCCGGCCATCCGCTGTCTTCCGTATAATATCGTGTTGACATATAAAAATAAGTGCGGGCCAGGTCGCCTTTGTATTCATCAATGGGCTCGAAAACTGTTCCCGTATATCCCGGCGCTGAACAGGGCCCAAGTTTACCGCCATTCATAGAGGTCCATGTTGGATTAGTAACTTCCCCATAGGGATTGTCACTACGCATGCCATTGACATAGCCGTCAACAGGGTAAATGTGAAATAAATCTGTGTACATGGGCTCAACATCCCCGCCAAACCAACTTTTCGGCCAGGAATGTTCCCGGTTAAAACAATCCCCTTCCGTTTGATAAACGCCACATTCATCAGAATTATAATAATAGACATAAGGAGGAGTCCCGTTTGGTACATCTGAATACATATCCCAAACTGAATTATCCGCTTTTTTATCGGTGGATTGGAAATACCACCAGATTGATTGGTAAGTCACAACGGTGTGGTCTTTAATGATGTTATGCAAGGCCAACTGCAAATCAGTTCTGTACAAACCATTGGCCAAATCATAATAACCCGGAGGAATCTGGGAATAAGAGAAAGAGACAAAATACAATAATACTGCCAGCAGCAAAGCAGATTTTTTCATGTTGGAAATTAGGGGACAACGTGCAAAGGTAAGGATTTTTATTAAATCCTTGGTGCGCCTTAGTGAATACCTTTGTGATAACTTTGTGGTTAATTTTTTTACCACAAAGGCGCTCTAAGGATATCACAAAGGTTCACAAAGGGAAGTATCAGTATTCAGGATAGAAACAGGATTCCGCCCCCGTCAAACAACGGTCCTTTGTAAAGTTCAACTATCCTGTAATTCAGCTCTTCCAGGAACTTCTTCACCACTGCACCTTCAGAAAAATGAGAAAGACTTCCAATCACAAAAACAGAATCATTCAATAACCCCATGACCCCGCCGATAAAACCGTTCGGGAATCCCGGAAGAAGAATCCCTTCAGGTGAAACAAATATTCCTTCCAGCCCCGATCGTTGCAGATTTTTATGGATCCCACGATCGGAAGTAATATAGTGATCGTCTTTAAGCAACATCAAATTACAACGGGTATAGGATTGTTTTACTGGGATCTTTTTCAGGGTATGGCAGTTCTGAAGAATGACCGGATCGGTGTATTCCAGGCGGTGAACCAGGTAGTGATCGTTGACAGCGGCGTTGTAATGTACCGATGCTGGATGCTGGATGCTGGATGCTTTATTGCCTAAGACATATTGTAGTCGTTGTTCATTGATTTTTTGGAGATAATTATTGGGAAGGCTTGGTGACACGATAAGCACTTGTGGGGTTTTGCAAAAGAAAATATCGGGATGACCCGAGATGGCAGGGTAGACGATCCCTTCTGTTTCTAATTCCAGGATGTTGCCGTCTGTCTGCCGGACAAGCAGGTATGCCGATAACTTTTCTTTGGCTTCCCCGGGAATCTTCTTGTCAACGATGATCAGCATGAAAGGTTCTTTCTTTTATTTCCGGGTCTGCCATGAACTTCACTGTCCGGAAATGTTTTTCAAGCAATTTACGATTCTTTCCGTAATACCCGATGGCAGTATTCAATTCCGCAGGATTCACACGGATCTCAATACTTTCACCCGGTTTTTCATTGAGCAGGTCCCGGAAACGATCAGTCCAGGCCGAAGTCATCACCAGCTCCCGGAACGAGGGGTGAAAAGGACCGGCAATGTAATCGTTCCTGTTAAGCAAACCTTCCGATGGATGAAGCCCGATGCGGATAATTTTTACGTTGGATTTGTCAAAAATCCGCACTATGTTTTTTGTCATACTGATTGCTTCTTCCAGCTCTAATGGAATATATTTCCCTTCCCGTAAGAGATTTTCCAGCAGGGTTCCTTTTATCACGATGACCGGGTAAATCCGGGTCTCTGAGGCTCCCAGTTCAACGATCTTCTTTGCTGTATCCAACGATTTTTCTTCCGTATCTCCCGGCAAGCCAATCATCATCTGTAATCCCAGTGTAAAGCCGGCTTCAAGAATTATACGGGATGCCTTTTCTGTGTCAAGTGATGTATGGCCCCGGCCGGATCTTTTCAGCACTTCATCGTCCATAGACTGTGCGCCGAGTTCGATCGTCTTTACCGGGTATTTCCTGAGAAGATCGAGGATCTCAGGGGAGATAAAATCAGGTCGCGTGGAGAGCCGGATTCCATTTATCCTTCCATCTTTTATGAAAGGAAGAATGGCATCAAAATAGCTCTTTTGCCGTTCGGGGGAAAGTCCTGTGAATGTTCCCCCGAAAAATCCCACTTCAATTTCAGAATTCTTTTCGGGAATGGTTGATAAGTATTGATGAAGGATGGAAAGAACATCATCTGCAGAAGGAACAGCCGTTTTACCAATGATACGGTTCTGGTCGCAGAAGATGCATTGAAAAGGACAGGCTTCCATGGGAATGAAGACAGGAATGGTAAAATGCCGTTTTTTGACCGATCGAATACTCATAAAGTTTATTAAAGCCACAGTGTAACAAAATTAATGAAAAAAAATATTGGATACTGGATGCTGGATGCTGGATGCTGGATGTGTGGGTTTGGGGATTTGTGTAATTATAAATTTGAAAACCAGCATCCAGCATCCGTGAATATAAAACCTCCTATTTCTAACAACGGAACGGTTTTTTTCCTAATTTTGCACGTTTTTTACAAGGCAAGCCAAAGGAATTGATGAAATCGAAATATCCTGAATATAAAAACCTTAACCTGACGAAGATTGGAGATGAGATCCAATTGTACTGGGAACAGCACGGGATCTTTGAGAAAAGTCTCAAAATGACTGAACGCAACACTCCTTTCATCTTCTATGAGGGACCGCCTTCTGCCAACGGTAAGCCCGGGATCCATCATGTCATGGCCCGGGCGATCAAGGATATTTTCTGCCGCTACAGAACGATGAAGGGCTTCTATGTCCACCGAAAAGCAGGATGGGATACCCACGGTTTGCCTGTTGAAATTGCCGTTGAGAAAAAACTCGGGATCACCAAAGAAGATATCGGCAAGAGCATCTCGATAGAAGATTACAACAAGGAATGTCGCAGGGAAGTGATGAAGTACAAGGGTCTCTGGGATGACCTGACGGTGAAAATGGGATACTGGCTTAACCTGGATGATCCCTACATCACATTCGACAACAAATATATTGAAAGTGTATGGTACCTTCTTGGTAAGCTTTACGAAAAAGGCTTGCTGTACAGGGGATTTAGCATCCAGCCTTACTCCCCGGCCGCAGGAACAGGACTAAGTACCCATGAGCTTAACCAGCCGGGCGCTTACAAAATGGTAAAAGATAACACCGTTGTTGCCCAGTTCAAGGTCATCAGGAATGAAAAATCCGAATTCCTTTTCAAGGATCTTTTTGGCGAACTCTATATTCTTGCCTGGACCACAACTCCCTGGACATTGCCATCGAATACAGGCCTTGCAATGGGAAAAGACATTGATTACATCCTGGTAAAGACCTATAACCCCTATACCTTCAGAAAGCAAACCGTTATCCTTGCAAAAGAACTATTGAACAGGTATTTTCCTGAAAAGAATGCTGAACTGGAACTTGAAAAATACAAAGAAGGTCAAAAGAATATTCCTTTTGTTACCGGATCGCAATACAAGGGCGAGGCTTTTGAAGGGATCCGTTTTGAGCAGTTGCTTCCTTATGCACAACCCGAAGACGGAGATCCGTTCCGGGTGGTGCTGGGTGATTTTGTCACTACAGAAGATGGAACAGGTATTGTTCACATCGCACCCAGCTTTGGCGCCGACGATTTCAGGGTTGGCAACCAATATGGCCTGGGTTCGCTTACCCTGGTTGACAAGCATGGAAAGTTTACCGGACCAATGGCTGAATTCGCCGGAAGGTACGTGAAGACTGAATACGATGAACATTTCGATCCCGCGAAAGACACCCCAGTTGATATCGATCTTATTATCAAATTAAAGAAGGAAAACAAAGCCTTCAAAACCGAAAAATACGAGCATTCTTATCCGCATTGCTGGAGAACCGATAATCCCATCTTATATTATCCGATGGATTCATGGTTTATCCGGACCACTGCATACAAGGACCTGATGATCAGTCTGAACAAAACAATTAACTGGAAACCGGAATCCACCGGTACCGGGCGTTTTGGAAACTGGCTCGAAAACCTGGTCGACTGGAACCTTTCCCGTTCCCGGTTCTGGGGAACACCGCTGCCGATCTGGAGAACGGAAGACAGATCAAAAGAGATCTGCATCAGCTCTGTTGTTCAGTTGAAAGAAGAAATAGAAAAATCTGTGAAAGCGGGATTTATGGAATCGAACCCACTGGATCACCTCCTGCCCGGCGATGTGACCGGGGAAAGCTACAATACTTTTGACTTGCATCGTCCGTTTGTTGATGATATCATACTGGTTTCGGATGACGGCCGGAAAATGTCACGCGAACCGGACCTGATCGACGTTTGGTTTGACTCCGGGGCTATGCCTTTTGCCCAGTATCATTACCCGTTTGATAAGTCCCAGAAGCTGGAAGATTATTTTCCTGCGGATTTTATTGCGGAAGGAGTGGATCAGACCCGGGGATGGTTTTATACCTTGCATGCCATTTCGGTCATGGTGTTTGAGAGTGTTTCCTTCAAGACCTGTGTTTCCAATGGTCTGGTTCTTGACCGGGAGGGGAATAAAATGTCAAAACGCCTGGGCAATGCAATAGATCCGTTTGAAACGATCACGAAATACGGACCGGATGCCACGCGTTGGTATTTAATTACCAATTCGCAGCCGTGGGATAACCTGAAATTCGACACAGATGGAATTGCCGAGGTGCAACGTAAGTTCTTCGGTACGCTTTATAATACCTATGCCTTTTTTGCGCTTTACGCCAATATCGACGGATTTGATTACACCGAGCCGGAAGTTGAACATAACCAACGGCCCGAACTCGACCGCTGGATCCTCTCCGAACTCAATACCTTGATCGGCGCCGTTGATGGGTTTTACAACGATTATGAACCCACCAAAGCAGGAAGGGCAATTTCCGATTTTGTGGATGAACATCTCAGCAACTGGTATGTAAGGCTTTCCCGCAGGAGATTCTGGAAAGGAGAATATTCTACGGATAAAATATCCGCTTATCAGACCTTGTATCATTGTTTGGAAACCATTGCTCAGCTGGCTTCTCCCATTGCCCCGTTCTTTATGGACAAACTGTTCATTGACCTGAACAATATCACGGGACGGAAGGATGTAGAATCGGTTCATCTTACCCGTTTCCCCGTGCAGGATGCTTCCCTGGTTGATCCCGCCCTCGAAGAACGGATGGAACTGGCACAGAAGATCTCTTCCATGGCGCTCTCACTTCGGAAGAAAACCAATATCAGGGTAAGGCAGCCCCTCGGGAAAATCATGATCCCATTGTTAAGTGATTCGATGAAAGAACAGGTGGATTCAGTGAAAAACCTGATCCTTTCGGAAGTGAATGTCAAGAATATTGAATATATCGAAGATACGGCCAATATCCTGTTAAAAAGGGTAAAACCGAATTTTAAAAAACTGGGTCCCAAATATGGCAAGTTGATGAAGGTAATCGCCGAACATCTTGTCACCCTTGACCAGGCAGCGATCAGCGATTTTGAGAAAAATGGTGAATATAACCTTTCTCTCGACCACCAGGATGTCCGGATTACCCTGGATGATATTGAGATCATATCGGATGATATCCCCGGGCTGCAGGTGGCCGTTATGGGAACACTGACCGTTGCGCTCGACACCACAATTACCCCGGTTCTCCTGGAGGAAGGTATTGCCCGTGAGCTGATCAACAGGATCCAGAACCTGCGGAAGGACAAGAATTTCGAAGTGACCGATAAAATCAGTGTCGTTTTGCAGGGAAACGATGAGATTAATTTGGCTGTTCAGAATAATTTATTGTATATTTGCTCTGAAACGCTGGCACAATCCTTCGATATAGTCAGGTCTATTGAAGTTCCCGGGAAGGATGTGATTGCGTTGACTGATACATTGACTGTAGAAATTCTTCTTCAGAAAGTAAACCCGGAGCAGGCGGTGGTTGAAAGACCCGCCTGATTAATTTTACCGGGAAAAGAATATTTGAATTTTGAATTCGTTTTTCTAAAAACAACCTACAATGAAAAAAGCGGCAAAGATGAAGATGAAGAAAGAAGAAGGCATTGCCGAAAAGGCAAAGACCCGTTATTCGGATGAAGAATTGGAAGAATTCAGGCAGATTATCCTAAGCAAACTGGAAAAAGCTCATAATGATCTGAAGTTGCTTACTGAATCCTATACTACCGGGAATGATCATGACACCAATGACACCTCTCCCACATTTAAGGTACTTGAAGAAGGCTACCAGGTATTTTCCAAAGAAGAGAACAGCAAATTTGCAGCCCGGCAGTCGAAATTCATCAAAGCCCTGGAAAATGCCCTGGTCCGGATCGAAAATAAATCATACGGTATCTGCAGGGTTACCGGAAAGCTGATCCCGAAAGACCGGTTGCGGATTGTTCCTCATGCTACTTTGAGCATCGAAGCTAAACGGCAACAAACGACTCTACTGGCGCCTCCACAGCAGACCAGCCAGAATTTATAACGAACCAGATGTTTTGCACTTCAATTCCTAATGACCGTTGAAAAAAGCAGTCATCATCATCCTGATGATATTACTCCTTGATCAAGCGTTGAAATTTTTTGTAAAAACAACCATGGTTCCCGGGGAGAGATATAGTATATTCGGGAATTGGTTCTACATCAACTTTACTGAAAATGAAGGAATGGCTTTCGGGATGAAACTGGGAGGAAGTTTCGGGAAGTTGTTTCTCAGCTTGTTCCGGATCGTTGCCGTGATCATCATCGGATGGTGGCTTCACAAGGTTGTAAAACAGAACGGAAGTACCGCACTGATCATCTGTATCTCCCTTATCATGGCAGGGGCGATCGGGAACATCATCGACAGCATGTTTTACGGATTGATCTTCAATGATCCGGTCGGTATTTGTGCAAACCAGGTTGCCGTGCTTTTTCCAAAAGGAGGCGGATATGCAGGGTTCCTGCATGGTAAAGTGGTGGATATGCTCTATTTTCCGATCATTGAATCCCGGTTCCCATCATGGTTCCCTTTTTACGGAGGTGAGGAATTTGTATTTTTCCAACCGATTTTTAATATTGCCGATTCCTCTATTACCATCGGCGTATTTATGCTGATTCTTTTTCAGCGGAAGCTTTTCAAACCCCGGGAAAAAGTCAATTCCACCGGTCCGGAGCTGAAAAAAGGGAAACCACTTTAAAATTTCATCCTTTTAATTTCGCTTATTTTACGCGAATCGACCTTCCTACGCGAAGAATAGAATTCTGTTTGATTTTATTAATGGCACAAATTTCCTTTATGGAAGTATGGCATTTTTTCGCGATGAGTCCTAAGGTATCTCCCGATTTGATTTTGTAATAAACTGCTTTTCCGTCATAATCAGAAGGGTAAAATACATTTTTGGTAATCGGGAAAATTCCCGAGATCAGCTTATTATTGTCGAAATCTATCATTCGCTGCGGATCTAAAGGAACATCTTTGTACCTGACCTCGAAATGAAGATGCGGAGAACGGCTTCGCCCGGTGGATCCCCCAAGCCCAATAACATCATTCGCCTTCACGATCTGGTTCACCATGACCTTTATTTTTGACAGATGCGCATAATATGTTTCAAGTCCGTTGAAATGGCGCAGAATGACCAGGTTCCCGAACCCGCCCCGGTTATATTTAGCATACCTTACCACCCCGTCGAATGCAGCCTTAACGGTATCTCCTTTTTTAAGGGAAAGATCCATTCCTTTGTGTATATAAGAAAAACCCCGGTAAATCCTGCCAATAATGGGGAGATGGAATGTCCTTATATTCGAGACAAGCGACAGCAGCGTATCTTTTATTGAATCCCTTTTACTGGCGCCCATATATGCAAACACCTGGTCATTGATCCAGCTATGGGAGAATAATCCTGTTGAATCTTCTTCCTGCGAGAACATCACCGGTTCATTCTCAAGGTATTCCCAGGTATGATTGCGATATAGTATCACAGCGCCGCTATCGGTTTCAACCGTATCAATGATATTTGGAATATTCCGTTGGGAAAAACTATAAAAAGGCAAAAGAAAAAGTAAGAAAAGGATAAAAAAATACTTCATAATCACATATTTGTAAATAATAGATTTTTGATTATTGCCCCCGCAAATCTAAGGTAAAATAATAACCTTAAAAATAAAAAATTATTATAAATGACCGACTTCATTTATCTTTGTGCAAATTTTTTATGATCAAAATGGAATATAAAAAAGTTGCTAAAATTGCTCAGATTATCGGTCCTGTTGTGGATGTTGCTTTCGATGAAAATAATAAATTGCCCGATATCTACGATGCACTTGAGGTGATTAACAATGATGGAAACGCTATAGTGCTGGAATGCCAGTACGACATTGGAGAGAATAAAGTCCGTACCATTGCCATGGATTCAACCGACGGGCTTAGCCGGGGTATGGATGTAACTTTGAGAGGCGGACCTATTTCCATGCCGATCGGTGAACAAATCCGTGGCAGGCTCTTCAACGTCATCGGCAGACCCATCGACGGGCTTGGAAAAGTTTCATATGAACGTACCTATCCGATTCATCGGGACCCTCCATTGTTCGAGAATCTTTCCACACAGAAAGAAGTCCTGTTTACAGGGATCAAGGTCATCGACCTGATCGAGCCGTATTCAAAAGGCGGTAAGATCGGTTTATTCGGTGGTGCAGGGGTTGGGAAGACCGTGATCATCATGGAACTGATCAACAATATTGCCAAGAAATATTCAGGGATGTCGGTATTCGGAGGGGTAGGGGAACGGACCCGTGAAGGGAATGACCTACTGCGTGAGATGATCGAATCCGGTGTCATCCGGTACGGAAAAGAATTCCTGGAAGATATGAAAAAAGGCGGATGGGACCTTTCCAAGGTCGACCGTAAAGAACTCCTTCAAAGTCAGGCAACACTGGTATTCGGACAGATGAACGAACCGCCCGGTGCGCGTGCACGCGTGGCATTGTCGGGCCTGACACTTGCAGAATATTTCCGCGATGGGGATGAAGAATCCAGCGGCCACGATATCCTTTTCTTTATCGATAATATTTTCCGGTTTTCCCAGGCGGGATCGGAAGTGTCAGCCCTTCTTGGCCGTATGCCTTCAGCAGTGGGTTATCAACCCACACTGGCAACAGAAATGGGGATCATGCAGGAACGCATCACTTCTACGAAAAGAGGATCGATCACCTCGGTTCAGGCCGTATACGTACCTGCAGACGACCTCACCGACCCGGCGCCTGCCACTACCTTCGCGCATCTTGATGCCACCACAGTACTCAACCGGAAAATCTTCGAAATAGGAATCTTTCCTGCAGTTGATCCGCTGGATTCGACCTCCCGTATCCTTTCTCCTGATATCGTCGGAGAAGAACATTACCAGACAGCACAGAAGGTAAAGAAGATCCTTCAGCGATACAAAGAACTTCAGGACATCATCGCTATTCTCGGGATGGATGAACTGTCGGATGATGACAAGCTGATCGTACACCGGGCACGGCGTGTTCAGCGTTTTCTCTCACAGCCTTTCCATGTTGCAACACAATTTACCGGGACTCCCGGCGTTTTTGTGAATATTGAAGATACCATCAAGGGATTTAATATGATCCTGAACGGTGAGGTAGACGAATATCCCGAATCTGCGTTTAACATGGTAGGGACCATCGAAGAAACAATAGAAAAAGGGAAAAGAATCCTTAAAGAGAACAGATAAGATATGTGGGGATTATGAAACTCAACATCATCACTCCGGATAATGTCATGTATGCAGGGGAAAATGTTCAGCTTATTCAATTGCCCGGCTTCGACGGATCATTTGAAATCATGAATCACCATTCCCCGCTCATCTCCATTCTGCGGAAAGGAAAGATCAAAGTTGAAATCAAAGGGGGAAATCCACTCTTTTTCGATGTCAACGGAGGAGTGATAGAGGTTCTGGAAAACCATGTTCTGATATTGGCAGAATAGATGAAAAAACAAATTTTATTACTTACCTCTGTATTTTTCCTCTTTGCAGGAGTGAGTTGTTATAAAAAGGTGGCAGTTCCTGTTGCTGACTTTTCCATTCAAAGCAGCAATGATTCAATTGTTCCGGATACTTTGACGTTCCGGAACCTTTCCCAAAATGCTTCTTCCTATGAATGGAATTTTGGCGACAGCCATTCTTCTACAGAAACTAACCCTGTTCATATCTATACCGTTGCCGGTAACTATACGATTGTACTGAAAGCCTATTCAGGCAGCAGGGAACAATGGGCTACCAAAAGCAGGATCATCAATATTGAATAGAAAAAAGGCCGTCTCGTACTTTTGAGACAGCCTCTTTTTGAAAATGATCACCGGTGGCCCGGAATTCTTAAAAGAAATTTCTTCTATTATCCTTGATCTTACCGGCTTTTTTGATGGCTTCATAGATCAGTCCGCTTGCACGGTTTTCAAAACTTGATTGCTGCTGCATTCTCTCACCTGTAAAATCTTGTTTTTCAGCAGCCTTGTTGATGTTGTCGATGATGACAATATAAGCCCCGTATTTTCCTTTCAGTGGTCCAATCAATTCACCTGCCTTGTATGTGAATAATTTGCCGACGATTTCCGGTTCACGGCCAATCGCTGAATTGTTATACCCGCCAAAGGTAAGGTTGGTTGTATCGATCTTTGACTGGAACTGTATGGCAAGCTGGTTGAAATTTTTTAATGTTTTCATTGAATTGGTTAACCGCTCGGCCAACATGACTGCCTTTTTTTCATTACGGACATTTTGTACGATCCTGTCCTTTATCTTCTCAAGGGGAATATAGCCTTTATCATTGATAGCTGATAAAATAGCTACCACATATTTCCCTGACAGGTCGAATACAGGAGAAACCTCACCTATCTTGGTATTTTCGGCATAAGCCCACCGTACTACTTCCCGTGCTGAAGAGAGACCATTCAGGAAATTGTCCATTTCATGGATGTTTTCAGCGGTCCTGTTCGGAATGCCCTGTTGCGTCGATGCTTTTGCAAACGCTTCTTTTGTGCGGTTCTGGCCGGCAAAAACGCTTGCTTTCAGATATGTATCCTGGAAGGTCTGGTTGCTGGGTTCTATGTTACGTTGAAGGATGGCCATTTTAGCCTTCCGGATGGGTTTGGTCTTGGAAGTCAACCGGAAAATAGCATACCCGATATTGGTCTCAATAACTTTCATGTCGTTGGGCTTCATCGTAAGTCCACTATTGAAAAAGATCCCATAACTCGGTTGTCCGTCGATGATTTCTTTGAGTTCTCCTCCATCGTCTTTGGCTGATGGGAAATCGGAATAATTTTGGGCAAACTCACGGAATTTATCAGGAGCCTTTTTGAGAAATGTCATCATACTGTCGGCACGCGATTTTGCCTCTTGTTTTGTACGCTTGATGTTTTCATTCTTTAACGGACTTCCGGCAAAGCTGATCAGGATCTGGGAGCCTTTCATGGTATCGGGGCGTTCCTGGATATCGAGCAGTTTCGCCATATACCAGGCATTATTCAGCTCAAAAGGAGGATAGTACGTACCGGGATTCGATGAATAGGCTGTTGAATCGAGTATTCCCGGGAAACTTCCTTTTTTCTTATACGTGCTGTCGTATTTCTTGTCGCCATTGGCGTTGACAAAATCGGGCAAATTATTGCTCGAAAGAAAATCTTTGTAGATCAGCTGTACATCATCACTGATTTTTTTGCGGTCAGGATCGGAGGCTTTCACTTCAAAGAGCACGTAATTAAGTTCACGGGAAGGTTCTTCCTGGAAGAACATATCTTTGTTTTTATCATAAAAGGTCTGGTAATCAGCTTCGGTCAGCGTAACTGAATTATCGGGTATCGTTGTCAGGACAGGGGAAAAATACCGGATATTTAATGTTTGAGCGCTCTCTGTATAGATCTTCTTTAAGAATGCTGTTGGAATATAATAACCCTTCCTGACCAGGTTGTTCAGGACCGTCATGACGGTCGTGTAGGCGATCTTGCGCTGTAGGCGCAGGATTTCATAGACGTCGCGCAC
>JBEKST010000047.1:0-14516 GCA_049516815.1 Bacteroidales bacterium
AGTGCATTGAGCACCATTGCGATTGGCTGCTCCAGCAGTCCCTGACCGATCCGGATGCCAGCCGACTGCAGCGCCGCTACCAGAAACATCGCCCCAGCCTGTTCGTCTTCCTGTACCGCCGGGATGTCTCTCCGACCAACAATGTCAGCGAACGTGCTTTGCGTCCTTCGGTCATTCATCGCAAGGTCATCGGCTGTTTCCGTTCCAAATGGGGCGCACGCGCCTACGCAGCCCTGGCCACGGTCATCGATACTGCCGAACTGAATGGCATCCACGCTTTCGCCGCCATCCAAACCTTGTTCGGTCGCCCTTCCCTCCCGCTCCCGCTAGGGGGGTGAGTTGATACGGTTTTATTTTAGAACATATGTACATATTTGGCAAGGGTTGGGAACGAAAACCGTAAACCGTAGAAAAGAAAATATGATGATTAATGAAAAAAATCCACCTGCTAACCGGGGAATAGCACGCGGATTGGATGGATGCAACGGATGTGTGTGGATCCATTATTGGGCCAAAACGATACAAAACAGCCGCGATGGCCCAGACTGTTTTCAATATCGGCGAACAAAAACCAGAAGGCTGTGTCGTAAATCTCGTTTTATGTAAACCATATTAACTATAGACTTACATTATGGTTAATGGTATTCTATTGTTATAGATAGGAGATAATGAATATGGAAACTTACGCAACCAGCAAGGGCCAGATTGTCATCCCGGCCTCCTTGCGGAGAAAATACGGCATCAAAAAAGGCACAAAGATTATTATCCTGGACAATGGCGAGTCAATTGTCCTGAAGCCAATCACCGAGCAGTATCTTCAAAAGCTGCAAGGCTCATTGAAGGGCAAAGGGGGCATGAAAGTGCTACTTGAGGAACGCCGCAAAGACGAGGCGAAGGAGTAAGCATGGTCAGCAAAGTACTTGACGCTTATGCCATTATGGCCTTCTTTGAAGATGAGCCTGGCGCGGAGGTTGTGCGAAACCTGCTTCTCAAAGCGGAGGCTGATGACGTAAAGCTGCTCATCAGCGTTGTAAATCTGGGTGAGGTCTGGTATTCGATCGCACGTACGAATTCCCCTGTAACCGCGGATCAATATATCCAGGAAATCCAGGGGATGGCAATTGATATCGTGGATGCGGACTGGCCGTTGACCCGCCAGGCCGCGACATTCAAAGCCAATGGGAATATCTCGTACGCGGATTGTTATGCGGCTGCGCTGACGAAGAATCGCAAAGCGGAGTTGATTACGGGTGACAAGGAATTCAAAGCCCTGGAGGGCGAAATTACCATTGCATGGATATAGAAAGCCAGAGGCGTTCAATGGTGGCGGCAACAGCCAGCCGCGGCGGAATGGAAAGAACAAGGGTCAAATAATCGGGCATTCCATGAAAAAGCCCTTGCGAGGCTGGAGGCAAGGGCGGTAAAGCGTCCTTGTGCGATGAGCCGGGGGATTTATTCCGCGGCGATCCATGCGGTGATGAACAGGAAAAAAGCCAGGTGGGTAAGTTATTCTCTACTTCTCGAATTAAGGCCGTAAGAAAACTCTTCTGCCGATGGAAGCCGGATCGACCTTTCTTCATTGTAAAGTTATTAATATTGCACGTCTCCCTTTTCGAGTGTAGAATGGTGTTAACTGATAGTATTTCGTTGTCAGTGTGAGTATTTTCGTTCCTCGCAATATCGCATAACTCACTATAATAGACTTTTATTAGCTGAAAACTGACGACCAGACAGTTTACGCCCTTTTTAACCATGATCAAGCCTGGAAATCGTGCTAAAAATGGTTTTAGAGGGTGTGATTCACTTTCGAAGAACGATGTGTAGTAACTTATGCGGTATTGCCGTTCCTCGAATGTCCTGGTTGTCCGCTTCTAACGGTGAAACGAATGGATTCTATTTCTGGCAAATTCTGCCCGGTCTGCAATCATAAGAACGAACCCAGCGCGACGGTGTGTGCCTATTGTGGGTCGCCTCTCGAATACAGACAGGAGAGCCCATCCACTACCCGACGCGTGAATCAAAAGGAAGAGGAAACGAATGTCCTGCCTCATATAATCGAGGAGGCCTTCAAAAAGACTTTCAAGCCCCCCGAAGAAGGGATCGCCATCTACGTCAAGGATCACGCTGCACCGATCGAGATCCTCAAAGAGGGCGAATTCACTCTCGGCCGCCGCACCACCGAAGAGGTCGAGCAGGCTTTCGTCGACCTCAAACCCTTCGGCGGTTATGAGAACGGCGTTTCGCGGCGGCACGCCCTGATCCGCCGGACCGACCATGGCTACGAGATCCTCGACCTGGGCTCCTCCAACGGAACCTGGTTGAACAAGAAACGGCTGACCCCCGATAAGCCCTATCCGCTTGAAAATGGCGCCGAGTTCTACCTGGGCCGGTTGCAGATCTTCGTGATCTATCAGGAATTGGCTGCCAAACCCTGAGCACCAAGATGCGCTCAGGTCCGGGATTTTCTGGGAGTGAGCATGGATAGTTCGTACAATCCAGCCGAGGACAAACTTAGCCAGGCCGCCGAGTTCATCAGCACCGGAAAGCAGGAGGATGCGCGCTTGCTGTTGCGTGAAGTGCTGATGGCCGACCAGAACAACCTGCTGGCCTGGGAACTGATGTTTCATATCGCCCACAACCAGGAAGAGAAAACCTTCTGCCTCAAGTCCATCCTCACCCTGCGTCCGGACCACCCCTGGGCCAGGCAACAACTGGCCGAGATCACCCCCCCAGCCGAGATCAACCCCGCAGCCGAGATTCCCACACAGATCTTGTCACAGGCCAATCCAATCCTGCTTGGGGTGGCTCTGGCCCGGACCCCACCTGCCCCCGGCGGGGTGACCCTCAAAGAATCGAAGAAGAAGAAAGAACCATCACGATTCCTGCTGGCCGCGGCGATCGTCATCGTAGGCCTGGTTTGCGTTGGCATGGCGGCCTTCACCATCGATCGCGTCGGCGTCCTTTACAGGACCTCACCCGCAGATCTGACGGCCACGGCCCTCGCAGCCCATGACCAAACCTGTCAGGCGCTGATCCAGCAGGCGCTACAGGCCTCTGGGAGTTCCTGCCAGCAGATGGGCTCCAATAAAGTTTGCTACGGGAATAACATCCTCAAGGCGAATCTCAGTCCGTCGACCTCCGAGCGTTTCACTCAGCGCGGCGATGTAGTGGATATCGGCATGCTGCTCGGCCTGTCCGCGTCCCCGCTTGAACTCGATAAGGACCAGTGGGGGGTCGCCGTCTTCAAAGTGCTCGCCAATCTGCCCGACTCCCTGCCCGGCGAAACGGTGACGCTGCTGGTCTTCGGCAATACCCAGCTGGACAATAGCTCCGGCAGCCTGGAGGCGTTCCATTTTACCAGCGAGTTCGGGCAGATCATATGCAATAAGGTCAATCTGGACGGCATCATGATCACCATGTCGAAAGGACAGGGCGTGCACTTCATGGTCAACGGCACCGAGCTAACCCTGACGGGCAATGCCAGCCTTAAAGCCGCCAAAAACGGGACCATGCAGGTCAGCCTGTACAGCGGCGCAGGCGAGGTCGTCTCCCAGGGCCAGGAACAATACTTCGGCGCCGGCCAGCAGGTCAGCGTCCAGTTGGGAGGCCCGGGCGGGTCGGATGCGATCAGCCCGCCGTCCACACCCGAGCCGCTCTCGCCCGATGAGCTCAAATTGGCCTGCAGCCTGGGAGGCCAGTACTGCTCCCCGAGCGAAATCACGCCTGTCAGTCCGGGTGAGGCCCAGGCGACCGTCGAGGCCGGCCTGGCCACCTCCACCTCCACCCGTACCCCAACGGCACCGACAAAGACCCGCACCTTGACCAAAACACCCTTCGGGGCGCCGACGGCAACACACACCTCCATGGTCACCGCAACGAACACCCCGATTACGCCCACCAACACCCCGATAACGCCTAAGGAAGAAACGGCAATCACATAAAGGATACCGATATCAAAGTCGATGGCATGTAATCCTTTGGAGAAAGGAATGGCAGCTATGGCCATGAAAGAGGCAATGATGACAATGAAAGGGGCGATGTTGAACAGCAGTTTGTCGGAGTTTTTGATAAGGACCAGTTCTTTCATCAACAGTTTTATGAAATCGGCAATGGTTTGAAAAATCCCATATTTTCCGACACGGTTGGGCCCCACACGGTTCTGCATAAATGCGCAAACCTTTCGTTCGGCATAGACCAGAAACAGCCCAACCAGCGCATAGAACACCAGGAATACCAGCCCGATAATGGTTAGTTCCACGATGAGCGCCCAGGTTGGAGGCAGTAAATGGTAGAGCCCGTTGTGGATCCATTGCGTTAATGAGGCAACAAAGGTGTCATAGATATTATTAGAAGCCATATTGAATCGTATTATCTGTCAATATCAGGAATAACCAGATCGAGGGAGCCGCCGATGGCAACGAGGTCAGCGATCTTAAATTCCCTTGAGATATGATCAAGAACAGAAAGGTTGCTGAAGCTGGGAGTGCGGAATTTCAGACGGTATGGGGTTTTATTCCCGTCGCTGATACAATAAAGACCCAGGTCCCCCCTGGCCGTTTCCACCCGCTGGTAATATTCCCCTGCCGGCAGTTTGATCACGGCTTTCATCTTAGCTGTATAATCTCCTTCCGGGATGTTATCGATTAGCTGTTCAATGATGTGCATCGATTCATACATTTCGTCCATTCTTACCTTGTAACGTGCAAGTGTATCACCTTCCTGGTAAAGGATCTCCTTAAATTCAACCTTATCATAAAGTGCATAAGGATGGTGCTTTCTGACATCGCAGGAAAATCCGGATCCTCTTCCCGAAGGGCCTGTCACCCCATAGTTAATCGCCTCTTCTTTTGTCATGAGACCGATATTCCGTGAACGCTCCAGGAAAATTACATTCCCCGACAGGATTTTTTCATAATCTCTGATCTTCTTTTTAAAATACTTCAGAAATTCCTTTACGTGTTTCTGAAAGTCGGGATGAATGTCCTGCATCAACCCACCCGGGGTATAATAACTCTGAAGGAACCGTGCGCCGGTAGTCTCTTCCCAGATATCGAGGATCTTTTCCCTGTCTCTCAGTCCGTAGAAAAAACAGGTAAGCCCGCCAAGGTCCATCCCGAAACTTGCCCACCATAGTTGGTGTGACTGAATGCGACAGAGTTCATCCATGATGGTCCGGATGTACTTGACCCTTTCCGGAACTTCAATCTGAAGGGCATTTTCAACCAGCAGGCAAAGTGCATGGTTGTTGATGTGTGTCGAAAGATAATCCATCCTGTCTGTCAGGTGAATGATCTGCGGGTAGGTATCTTTTTCGCACATCTTTTCAATTCCGCGGTGGATATATCCGCAATGCGGCTTCAAACCCTTTACAATCTCACCCTGAAGGGAAACTACCAACCGGAGTACGCCGTGGGTTGACGGATGCTGGGGCCCCATATTGATGTGGTATTCCTCTTCTTCAATGGAGGGAACAGGAGTATGGATGTCTTCTTTCATACTTAAAGTTCAACGATGTTTACTTCGTCCTGATAATCTTTTCTAAGGGGATAACCGACCCAATTTTCATCCAGCAACAAACGGCGGAGATCAGGGTGGTTGTTGAACCGGATCCCAAAGAGATCGAAGATCTCCCTTTCATGAAATTCGGCGGTTCTCCAGATATCACAGATCGTGTCGAACGCCGGATTCTGGCGATCTTCAGTTTTCACTTTAAGAACGATCGCATGACCCAGTTTTGTGGATTCAAGATGATATACTACCATGATGTACTTTCCCATATCGGCACCACTCTGGCAGAACAGGTAATCAAAAGCAGTATCCTCGTCTTCCTTCAGCCTCAGTGCCATAGCATGCAACTTCCCGGCAGGAATAAAGAATGTGAGAAATTGTTTGTTTTCTTCTAATTCTGCTTCAGGGACAAGGGTAAGTATTCTTTCCTTTAACTTTTCGAGATTCATATTATCGTAAAATCATTAAATTTTTAGGATTTTAATCTGGTCGGGATAAGTTGCAAGCTTTATCTTGCGTTGCAACTGCATGACCCCATAAAGAAGGGCTTCGGGACGGGGAGGGCAACCCGGAACATAGACATCTACCGGGATGATATGGTCAACTCCGCGAACCACATGATAACAATTATAAAAAAAGGGCCCGCCGGAAACGGCACAGGCACCCATTGCAATCACATATTTTGGTTCCGCCATTTCGTCGTATAATCGTTTGAGGACCGGAGCCATCTTGTTAACGATGGTTCCTGCTACGACGATTACATCGGCCTGCCGAGGACTGGCCCGGTAAACTTCAATCCCGAACCGGGCAAAATCGTAACGCGGAGCTCCTGTCGCCATCATTTCGATACCACAACAACTGGTGGCAAAAGTCAGCGGCCAGATCGAATTTGAACGACCCCAGTCGATAACGTCGTCAATGGTGGTAAGCAAGATTCCCCGGCCGGTTTTTTTGAAGGATTTAAGGGTTTCGTTATCCCGAAAATCCTTCTCTTTCATATTTTTTATTCCCATTTCAATGCTCCTTTCTTCCAGGCATAAAGTAAACCAATACCCAAAACAAAAAAGAAGATGACGATTTCGATGAATCCCATCATCCCTGTTTCCTTCATGACTTTTGCCCAGGGGAAAATGAAAACTGTTTCAACGTCGAATACCAGGAAAATAATTGCAAATAAATAATACCCTACATTGAACTGAAGCCATGTTAATCCCTCTGTGGGGATACCGCATTCATAGGGATCGGATTTCTGAGGATTGGTTGAAGTGGGAGGAATGTAACTTGAAAAAAGAATGGCAATTCCAACAAGAAATGCCCCGACAATAAAGAATAAAATCAGGTTTTCTGCACTCATATGTTATTCCGTTAATAGCTAATTGGCCGCAAAGGTAAAAATTTTATCGGAAAAGAAACGAAGCCTATAAGAAGAAAAGAATGCAGGAATTTAACTTCAATGCAGGAATTTAAATTCCCGCATTATTTGATTTTTTCAAGTGTCCCATCATCTTAACCCGAAAACTTCTTTCAGCTCTTCATTCGACAACTCTCCAATCCACTTTTCGCCAGAGGTAACGGTAAGGTTAGCCAGTGTCTTTTTGCTCTTAAGCATGTCATCAATCTTTTCCTCAAAGGTACCTTTGGTAAGCAAACGATTGACCATGATATTTTTTGTTTGGCCAATACGGTATGCGCGGTCGGTGGCCTGAGCCTCTACTGCAGGATTCCACCAGAGGTCATAGTGAATCACATGACTGGCTGCCGTGAGGTTGAGCCCGGTACCGCCTGCCTTGAGGGAGAGTATAAAGATCCATTTATTGCGACGGTTTTGAAATTCTTCCACAAATATATCCCTTTGAGGACGCGTGGTACTTCCATTCAGAAACAAGGGAACCATCCCAAACTGCTTTTCGATCATCTTCACAAGGATGTCTCCCATTTCTTTGTATTGGGTGAAAATAAGTGTTTTTTCACCGGCATCATGAATTTGAGCGATCAAGTCAAACAGTATCAATGATTTTCCTGATTGATTTGGATCCGTTTTGCCTTTTTTCAGGTAGTTATCAGGATGGTTACAGATTTGTTTCAGCGCCGTGATCATTTTAAGTACCATTCCACGCCGTTGAATCCCTTCGAGTTGCTCGATTTCTTCAATGGCACTGCTTACAACATTTTGATACAGAGCTGCCTGCTCCTTGCTTAACGAACAATAATGATTATTTTCAATCTTATCCGGTAAATCAGAGATAATTGTTTTATCAGTTTTCAAACGGCGTAAAATAAACGGAACCGTAATTTTGCGGAACAATGCTGCTTTCCCCTGGTCGTGGTTTATCTGAATGGGCGTTGAAAATTCAGTTTCAAAGACTTTTTCAGAGCCAAGGTATCCTGGGTTTACAAAATCCATAATACTACGGTATTCCGATAAACGGTTCTCAACCGGGGTCCCTGTCATTGCAATCCTGATACCGGTTTTTAACCCTTTTACAGCTTTGGTTTGTATAGTAGTGGAATTTTTAATGTTTTGCGCTTCATCAATCACCACGGCATGCCAATCCTTTGCTTTAAATTTTGCCAGGTCGCTTCGGATCATGCCATAAGTTGTGATGAGTAGGTCAATTTCTTTCGTTTCAAGTTTACGTCCGGCCCCGTGATAAATGGCTGCACGAAGGGTTGGAGCAAACTTTTCAATCTCTTTTTGCCAGTTGGTTAGCAGGGTTGTAGGGACAATTACAAGAACCTTATTTTTCTTAAGATGACCCTCTTGTTTGAATTTTAAAATAGCTGCAATGACCTGTACGGTTTTACCCAGTCCCATATCATCGGCAATGAGACTTCCAAAACCGATGACAGCGTTCTGCACCATCCAGCGATATCCCGAAATCTGGTAGGGCCGTAATGTGGCGGTCAGGGCTCCGGGTAAATTGATTTTCGCAGAGGGCGTCATCCCTGCGATCAATTTGCGCACCTCGTGTGACAACTCCACTCTTGCCCCGTGAAACTCCTCAGCGAGGGCCGATTTTAACAGATCGTGCGAAGAAAGACTGGCAGGTTTATCAAGTTGGGCGAACATCTTTTCAAGGTCGTCGTTCGAAATCAGCACATACTGATCTTTAATTTTTACGATGCCCGATAAACGTTCCACAAGCTTCCTGAATTCGGATACCGAAATCAGTGTTTCGCCAAGGGCTATCTGGTATTCAAACCCAAGCAGTTGATCAAGGTTTACGAAAGACAAGGATTTTCCTTTGGCCCTGGCGGTTATCTGTAATGTTGGCCTTGGCGATAAAAGTTTTTCCAGCGCTTTGGGCATCAGCATTTCAATGCCAAGCAAACGCAACATCGGAAGTATGCGCACAAACACATCTACAAATTCATTGCTGTTGAACTGGATGGATCTTTTCCCTTGATTTTGGATGTAAAAACCAATATCGGGAAAAAGATCAGCTAAACCTGTAAGGTCACGAAGTAATTCGTATTTGATGTGTGCATATTCTTTCGCTGAAAGAAACTGTTGAAGCGGAACCGGAATTTCGAGTGGTGTTTCGCGGTTAATCACCATGAAATCGATGTAAAACCACCCTTTTCTCTCCTCCACATGAAGCACTGATGCCCATTGCTTTTTGCCGAGGTGAAGCCGCTTCAACCAAAGTTGAATGATATTGGGAATATGCTTTTCTGTAGCTTCGATGAAATTTGCAGGTTTTTGCCCGAAAAACATCTCAGGGATTTTATTTTCGGGTTTCTCCATGAACCGGGATATCCCGTTATACATATTCATATAATAATTCAGAAACAGAGCCGTTAGCATCATGGAATTTTCGTCTGGATTCAATGGGAAATACCGTTCTTTTTTCTTTTTCCCATTACTCCAAATCCAAACAATTCCAGGATTTGCAAATGTTTTAACTTTTTCTGTCAACATTCTCAGTTCAGGATCATTTACTGCCGGAATCCACCGAATCATCATCTTGCCTGCCTTATTGGTCATCATCTGAGGCATGATGGCGGCATTCAGGGCAAGGGCTGCCGCAAACTGCCGGTGAATCTCAATCCCTCGAAGAGCATCATTGCTGTTTGCTAGTTGGACAGGATCGACAGATTCCAGCAAAGTTGTAAAATTATTGAATGAAATCCGTATATCCTGTCTATCATTTCCTTCAACAATCAAAGCAACTTCATTCTCAGTAAAATCGGAATTCAGAAGAACCATAGTATCGTCGAAAGAATCGAGTTGTTCAGCGATGACAGCAAGACTGCTTATAAGCCGACCAGGGGAATGTTTTTGCATGGATTTCGCCAGATTCTTATATCCCGTTTGAAGTAGTTCCCTGAAATCCTGATGATAAAACAGAGGTCTGGAAGGAATTAAAGAAAGAATTGTGCTACCGTTGACCGGTATTTTTGAGAAATCGGGTAACCCGGTATCGCTGAAATCAGTCTGGCTATCCGTGTCTGGAATTTCTTCAACCAGCATAGCTTCCACTGTCGGAATTAATTCTTCTATATGCTTCGTAATGCCGGTCTCTTCATTTTTCAATTCGTTCATCAGGTTTAAACCATGCAATTGCATCACCAGGAATGGGTTTGCATCGATTTCACGTGATATCACATAAATAACTGCTGCAATATGTTTACACGGAACGGCCCAGTCGGGACAGGAACAATCCATTGTAAAATCCTTCCATGATGATGGAAATAGTTTTATCCCCTGATCCAGTGCCATCAGGTTTAACTCCTGCGGCAATTCACGGTTTAGCAGTTTGGATAGGACAAATGGATTTTTTTTTATCTCGTCGACTAGTTTTTCTTTTTGCTTCTGTGTGAAAAGAGGTATGGTAATAGAGATATTGTAAGGTCTGGGCATGCTTCCTTCAACTTTTGCCTTAAGGATGTTTCCGTTGATCGTTGTTTCCAGTACCGAACCGTTACCGGCATAAGCCCTTCCACGGGGAAGACGGTTATCATAATCAATTTTTGTAAGGGCGTTGAGCCATTGTTCACCCCACCATGTTCGACCATATTTAATCCGTTGAGTAGGAGTTTGTGCTTTTTTCTTTGCTTCCCTTCGGGGACGGTACCAATAATCGTAATACATGAACAAAGTTCTTTTGTGCAAACAAATTTACCAAGTTTTCTTTTTGTGTATGACCAGTATTTTCTCAGTCATTATTTTCTTTTTTGATGGTTTCAGAAGAAATTGCTGTCTGCGTTTTGCACTCTTGCTTTTTGCATTCCTTCATTCTATATTCCCGCATTGATAATAACTACCTTTGCTTTATGATAGTCCTTGAAGACAGTTTAATTTCCGACGATCTTCGCGACGTTCATTTCTGTTGCGACCTGCAGCAATGCAAAGGGGCTTGTTGCGTGGAAGGAGATGCAGGCGCCCCGCTGGAAGAAGAGGAGATCTCTTTGCTGGAGGATTATATCGGTAAAGTAAAATTATTCATGGTTCCCAAAGGAATTCAGGAAGTAGAAAAAACCGGTGTTTTTGATTATGATGCGGACGGGAAATTTGTTACTCCGTTGGTGAATGGAAATGAGTGTTGTTATGTTTACTATGAAGGTGGAATTGCCCGCTGTGCCATTGAAAAAGCCTTCCAGGAAAAAAGGATTCCTTTTCCAAAGCCTCTTTCCTGCCACCTGTATCCGGCAAGGATAAAATCAGTTGGCAACCAGGATGCCGTAAACTACCACAAATGGTCCATCTGCAACAAGGCCCTTGAAAACGGGATGAAATTTAAATTGCCGTTATACAGGTTCCTGGAAGAGGCACTGATCCGGAAATATGGAAGAGCTTGGTACAACAAGCTGGTTAAACTGCTTTATTAGAAGTTGGTGAGCTGGCGAGTTAAAAAAAGCCGAACGTTCTTTGTGACTCTGTGACTTTGTTACTTTTCCCTTAACCGCAAAGACGCTAAGGCGCGAAGAAACGCTAAATCATAAATTCATTCCTGCATTCCTTCATTCTAAATTCCTGCATTCAGCTTTCCTGCATTGAAGTTAAATTCCTGCATTAGTTGTTGCTGCTGCCAACTGGGATGCACGTTTTTTAGCAGCCAGGGCAGCCAGTTCCTTGTCCATATGGAATAACCCGCCTTTTTCTTCACCTGCCAGCTGAATTTGATCGAGTACTGCCTTTGCCGTACTTTCTTCTTCTATCTGTTCCGTGATATACCATTGCAGAAAGTTACCCGTAGAATAATCATTCTGTTTGATGCTTATCGCATAGATTTCGTTGATAGATGCCGAAATGTATTCTTCATGTTTTAAGACCTGCTGAAATACATCCAGCAACGATTTGAATTTGGTTGTAGGTATTTCCAGATCAGCCAGTTGGGCAGTGCCACCCCGGTCATTCAGGTAGTGGATAAGTTTTAATTCATGCATGCGTTCTTCGTCGGATTGTGCATAGAGCCATTCTGCAGCGCCCTGGAAACCGTTTACCTGGCTCCATGAGGCCATCGACAGGTAAATCCGGGAAGAATCTTCTTCTTTGCGGATTTGTTCATTGATTGCTTTTTCAATAATTTTTGTTATCATAGATTGAGTGTTTAATTAGGAGTACAAAGTTAATCAGTTATTGAAGACAATGAAAAACTGTACGGAAATTAACTGGCGAGGTGGTGAACTAGTGATTGGTGAGTAAATAAATAGCGAAATGGCGAAGTAGCGCTACCTGCCTGCCGGCAGGCAGGTAGCGAAATAAAAATTCGTAAATCGTAATTCATAATTAGCCTTTAAGTGCTTCGGCTCCTGCAACAATCTCAAGCAGTTCTTTTGTGATCGCGTATTGCCGGGCTTTGTTGTAAGATATCTGCAAGGCCCGGAGCAGCTCCCTGGCATTGTCGGTCGCCTGCTGCATGGCAGTCATTCTTGCTCCCTGCTCGGAAGCAAAGGAATCGAGGATTGATTTATAAAGTTGGATCCGGAGCGATTTCGGGATTAGCAGATGAATGATAGTTTCCTGGTCGGGTTCAAAAATATAATTGGCTTTTATAAGGTGCTTTTCTGTCGGAACCTTTGGATCCGGCATTAAAGGAAGGATCGGAAGATATTGCTCTATGACCACTCGTTGCACTGCTGCATTCTTGAACTGGTTGTAAACGATCTGGATGCGGTCATACTTTTTATCGGCAAATGCTTTCATCAGTTGCTCCGCCAAGGGGGCGATGTTCTCAAAAATGAGATGGTCGAACATATCATCATGGCTTCCCAATATTTTATATCCTCTTTTCCTGAAATATTCAGAGGCTTTTCTTCCAATGGTTATCAGGCTGACATTGCCTTTTTGTTGCTGTTCAGCATAGGTTGTGAAAAGAAGGTTCAGGGTCGTCTTGATGATGTTTGAATTAAAGCCGCCACAGAGGCCCCGGTTTGAAGTGATCACGACCAAAAGGATATTTTCCGGATCGCGTTCCCGAGTATATATATTTTCGCTGGAATCGTTCATACTGGAACTCAGATTCTGCATGATCTCTTTCAGTTTTGCCGCATAGGGCCTGAGCTTTACAATGGCCATTTGCGCCTTCCTAAATTTGGAGGCAGCCACCATTTTCATAGCATTGGTGATCTGCTGCGTCGATTTAACCGATGCAATGCGTATACGAACTTCCTTTAAACCCGGCATCCTGTCTTATAATTTCTTGGTTTCGTATTTTCTGGAAATTTCAAGTGCAGCCTGTTCCAGGATCTTCACATCTTCATCAGGAAGTTTCCCCTCCTGTAAATTTTTAAGAACCTCTTTATGGCTGACTTCCATATAATGAAGAAATTCTACTTCAAAATTGGCGACATTTCCGACGGGAATGTTTTTCAACAGGTTTCGCGTTCCGCAGAAGATGATTGCGATTTGTTTTTCAACCGGCATGGGCGCGTATTGCAATTGTTTCAGGATTTCCACATTCCTGGCTCCTTTGTCAAGCACAGCCCTGGTGGAAGCGTCGAGGTCGGAACCGAATTTCGCAAAAGCTTCCAGCTCACGGTATTCAGCCTGGTCGAGTTTGAGTGTCCCGGCAACTTTTTTCATGGATTTGATCTGGGCATTTCCTCCTACCCTCGAAACAGAGATCCCCACATTGATGGCTGGGCGGATCCCGCTGTTGAAGAGGGTTGTTTCCAGGAATATTTGTCCGTCGGTGATTGAAATGACATTGGTAGGAATATAGGCAGAAACGTCGCCAGCCTGTGTCTCTATGATTGGTAGAGCTGTCAGCGAGCCTCCTCCTTTCACCATATCACGGATGGAAGCAGGCAGGTCGTTCATTTGTTTTGCTATCACATCAGAAGAAATGATCCTCGCAGCTCTCTCGAGCAAGCGTGAATGAAGGTAGAAAACATCTCCTGGATAGGCTTCGCGTCCGGGCGGGCGGCGAAGCAACAGGGAAACCTCACGGTAAGCAACGGCCTGTTTTGAAAGATCATCGTAGATGCATAGTGCAGAACGTCCCGTATCGCGGAAAAATTCACCAATGGCAGCGCCTGCGAACGGGGCATAAAACTGCATGGCAGCGGGGTCGGAAGCGGTAGCCGAAATCACAACCGTATAAGGCATCGCCCCTTTTTCTTCCAGGGATTTAACGATATTGGCAACTGTTGAACCTTTCTGCCCGATCGCCACATAGATACAGATAACCGGCTCCCCCTTCTCATAAAACATCTTCTGGTTGATGATCGCATCGATGGCAATGGCAGTTTTTCCGGTCTGCCGGTCACCGATGATTAATTCGCGCTGGCCTCTTCCGATAGGGATCATGGCATCGATGGCCTTGATACCGGTTTGAAGCGGCTGGTTTACAGGCTGACGGTAAATCACACCGGGGGCTTTCCGTTCCAACGGCATTTCAAATCTTTCACCGGAAATTTTCCCTTTTCCGTCAATCGGTTCTCCCAGGGTATTGATGACCCTCCCAAGCAGTCCTTCGCCCACATCAATGGATGCAATTTTGCGTGTCCTTTTAACGATATCCCCTTCAGTAAGATCGTGCGCTTCACTAAGCATTACCGCA
>JBEKST010000048.1:0-14332 GCA_049516815.1 Bacteroidales bacterium
GTACTGGGTTTGGGAATTACCGCGCTGCTGGCTTCCTTTATGTCGGGAATGGCCGGAAATGTATCGGCATTTAACACGGTTTGGACCTATGATATTTACCAGAGTTATATTCGTCCGATTACTGGTAATAAAGAAGCCGATGAGAAGCATTATCTGTTTGTCGGACGTATGGCAACGATCTTCGGAGTAATAGTCAGCATCGCAGCAGCATACTTAGCCAGTCTTTTTGGCAATATCATGGATTTCCTGCAAACTATTTTTTCAATGATCAACGCGCCATTATTTGCGGTGATTTTTTTGGGGATGTTTTGGAAACGAACTACCGGTCATGCTGCTTTTACCGGGTTGCTTGGCGGATTTCTGGTAGCCCTGCTGCATCACGGGCTTACTTTCCCTGAAGGCGCTGCTACTTTGGTTAAAGGTGGATGGATCTATCACCTGCATTCATACCCTGTAGAAATGGCCCAGAACTTCTGGACCGCCATCTTTGCATTTTCATCGAGCACCTTGCTAACTGTTGGATTGTCGCTGGTTACCAGACAAAAAAAGAGCGATGGAGATCTTAAAGGCTTGGTTTATTCTCTTACTCCAAAAATCAAAGATAAAGAAGTGGCATGGTATCAAAGATCGTCCACTCTGGCTATAGTAGTATTAACAATTGGTGTCATATTGACAATATTATTCTGGTAAAAAATTAACCTTATGGGCATAGATATAAAATTTCCGATTGGTTTGATGTTTTTTATCCTGGGACTGATCCTGACGATTTTTGGCTTGTTCACCAATTCCGATGCCGGCCTGTATCACCGTTCACTGGGAATCAACATCAATCTCTGGTCAGGAGCAGGGATGCTGGTATTTGGTTCACTGATGCTTTGGTTAGCATGGAATAGCAGGAAAACAAAATCCAAATGATATGAACCCCATTCAAAGAGCCTTCCTCGAAACACCGATCGGTTTCGTGGAGATCAACTGCACCGGTAAAGGGATCCGCAGTCTTGATTTTATCAATTTTAAGGTCAAAGTCAAGCGTACGCCCGCTTGCCTCAAGGATTGCAAGGATCAGCTTCGTGAATATTTCGATGGCAAACGAAAACAATTCACTGTTCCGCTAGACCTTGAAGGCTCACCTTTCCAGTTAAAGGTATGGAATGAACTCCTGAAGGTTCCTTATGGCACTACCATCACATACCTTGAACTCGCAAAAAGGATAGGCAATGTTAAGGCCCTGCGTGCTGTAGGAGGGGCCAATGCAACCAACCCTGCATCCATCCTCGTTCCCTGTCACCGTGTTATCGGAATGGATGGAAAACTCGTAGGCTATGGCGGAGGTCTCTGGCGGAAGAAATGGCTACTCGAACATGAATATGCATTTGCACAAAGGGATCTGTTCTATGTTTGATTGATATGACCTATGACCACTGGAAATAAGATCATATTTCCGGGCAAATTAAAATTTTCACTTATTGGTTGTATTAAATATGGATATGTTCTATATTTGTTAAGTGTTTAATAAATGGTATTTCAGGAAATCCAATCTATCACAAGCTCATCATTCCTGGAAAATCCCAATAATATGAAAAAGCTTCTTTTTTTTCCGGTTCTCTTACTGATCATCATCAGTTGCGATAAAAAATACAACAGCGTTGTAAATGTCGATAATACAACCGATACGAATACAAATATTAATTATCCTATTGTCTATATTAAGGATAGCCTAAAAAGTTTATATTTTCTGAAAGGTTCTTACTGGGTCTATCAAAATGATTCTTTACATCAAAATGATTGTACTGTAATTTCGAAGGTTCATCACTGGTTTCAAAATTACCAGTTTCACTATATGTATTGGGCACAGGAGTATTACCTGATGTCGTTTACAGCTTACCCACAAGCCAATCATTCTGATTTTGTGCATTTGCTTGAAACAACGCATATGTACCTTAATCCCGAGATGATGAATTTTGAAGCCTTGGGTCCGGTTCTGTATTCTCTTGACACGATTTCAGATTGGAATCAATATACTCATCATAAGTTCATTGACTCTTTATTGGTTGGGACTAAAGTTTTTTATAATGTTCAGGAATGTTCGGTTGCAGATACCGATTATTATACCGTTGAAAAATATGGAGTAATCAGAAAAACGATTCATGCAACACACGGTTCACAAACTTGGAATTTGATAAGGTGGATTATTAGAAATTAAGTCGATGCTGATGTTCATCATTCTTTCAATGGAATCACTCATCATCAAACATTGATATAACCTGGCAAGTATTAACAGAAAATGAAAAACATTCATTTGTTTCTTTCGCTGTTTTTCTTTCTTACAAATTCATATCTGTCCCAATCGCAGATTCAATTGCTACGCTTCGATGAACCTAATTCCTTCACAATAAACGGACTAATCCTCCAGCAGAAGCAGGTGGTTCCCTTCTCCTATGGAATTCCTGTGTTTTCAGTTCTCATCGACAGCAATTTCTATAATTCGTATTGTGGGAAGGCAGCCTTTGGGAAGAATGAGATCTCTTTTATGCTGGCCGACAGTATCCAGGGAATGCTGAAAGCAGACAAAAAGTTTCAACCGGGGCTCAGGTATATCCTTCGGTTTACCAACACGGGAAAAGGGAATCACCGGATCGAAAACCTGGTTCCGTTCGGTGAAGGGGGTGATAAAGTATATATCACTGCCGGTGGTACAAAGGATTGGCCGCATTATCTCTGCCGTTCGTTATTGTTCCGCCCGGGTTACGGACCGGTAGGTGTGATTCTCCCGGATAATGCCTGGCACCTGGGATTTTCTGATTTTAAGGTCAATGAGGAATATTCACTTTCAGGCCTTGTACGACGCGACCAGCGAGACCAGGATAAAACCACGATAGATCGCTGGGCCGTAACGCTAAAGCCGGGAGGCTGGGTGGAATATAACCTTTACTTCGACACCCATTCCGGCGATTGGCACGAGGGATTGAAGATGATGTTTGGCGAACGCTATTTATATGACTTACCTTCCTTCGATAATGCTTATTTTGAGCGGACAGATCTTCAATGGATGAAGAGCACCTACCTTATGCTATTGCAATTTGCCTGGGATAAGAAATATTACGATGCAAAAGAAAAGAAATACACTTTTTATCGTTCCTTGTCAGAATATGATTCACTGACCGGTGGCTATGATATCTATACACTATGGCCAACATGGCCGCGCCTTGGCCTCGATCAGCGTAACCAATGGGACATGTATCGGGATCTTCCGGGTGGACTTCCTGAACTTCGGAAACAGGTGGATTTTCTTCACAAGAAAGGAAAAAAATATTTCATCTCCTATAATCCATGGGATGAAAGTACACGAAAGGAAGACCAGTTAAAAGGAATGGAAGATGTGCTGCGGGCCACAGATGCAGATGGTGTAGTGCTTGACACGAAGGGTTCGTCCAGCAAGGAATTGCAGGCTACAGCCGATAAGGTTAAGCCGGGGATCATCATGTACAGCGAGGGGATGGCCATCCCGAAGAATATGCCCGGAATCGTTGCAGGGAGGGTACACGATGCCCTGGTTCTTCCTCCGCCACTGAACCTGAACAAGCTGATTAAACCTGATTTTGCCATCTTTCGCGTGCTCCAGTTGGCTGATGACCGGCTACACCGTGAACTGGCCATCTCCTTCTTCAACGGTTACGGAGTAGAAATAAATACCATGCGTGCAGGCCGCCCATCCTGGATGAAAGAGGAGTTTGAGTACCTTGGGCGAACCACGAAAATCCTTCGTGAAAATGATGCGGTATTCCATAATTCAAACTGGTTACCACTGGTCGAAACTCTTGTCGACAGCATCTATGTCAACTGCTGGATCGCCTCCAAGAAGTTGCTTTTTACGATCTATAGCATGCTGCCGGAAGGATTCAAAGGAACCTTGTTTGACATTTCTTCATTCAGAGAAAATAAAACATGGGTTTTTAATAATAAGGACTACCACGTCGTAGATCTGTGGAACCACAAAGAACTAGACACAATCAATCGGAAAGGGAAGATCCTGATCCCGGTAACAATTGATCCCTTTAACCGTTCTTACCTGGATACCCGAAGAGAAGGAAATACAGGCTGTGTATCTTTATTACCTGTACTTCTCAATACAGAATTTAAGGGAGACTCAATTGTTTTCAATGCACCGGATGGCGACAGTATCAGAGTTACAGGCGGGAACCCTTCCTACAGCTCAAAAACATATACTTTTTCAGCAAGTGGCAATTCGATTCCTTTTCATCATTATTTCGATATCAGCACGGAAAAGATAGTGGTACAGCTTTTTGCAGGCAAGGAATTGCTGGATGAGAGGATTCTGCAACGGAAGAATAATTTTCCGGTACTCATCTCTCCGGAAGTAAGAACACGTTTACAGGATCATGGGGTCGAACAGATGAAGGAGATCCCGGAAGGAACATTCCGATTTTATACAAAAAGGGATCCTGGTGCTGCCGATCCTTTTATTCCCTTACCTGACCATCATGACACCGTTGTAATAAAAATGAAGAAATTTTATATGGACCAATATCCGGTAACCAACCGGGAGTGGCTGATTTTCATGAAACGTACCCATTATGTCCCCAGTGATACCAATAATTTCCTGAAGCATTGGGTTGGCGAAGCCATCCCAGTGGGACAGGAAAATTGCCCGGTTGTCTATATCGATCTGGATGATGCAAAAGCTTATGCCAGTTGGGCAGGCAAACGGTTGCCGACAGAGATGGAATGGCAATATACCGCTCAGGGAACAGACATGCGTAAATACCCCTGGGGAAATACGATGGATACTTCCAAATGCAACGATAATCTCAATCATCCTACGCCGGTAGAAGTACATCCGCAAGGTGCAAGTCCGTTTGGAGTGGAAGATATGACAGGGAATGTCTGGCAACTAACCAGCGACATCTATGAAGTTGGCAGTTATAATTATGTAATCATCCGGGGCGGAAGTTATTACCATCCCACCTCCAGTCCCTGGTATGTTACAGGAGGACCGCTACCTGTTTATCATCCTGAAATGTTATTATTGATGGCACCCGGTCTTGACAGGAATGGAACGGTCGGGTTCAGGTGCGTGATGGATGCTAACTAGCAGTTATTGTTTCAGGAGCCATGCATCCACCCAAGTTTTTTTTACCTGCCTCAGGGCACTATCGGCCTTTGATTTATCCGGAAATTCCATGATGGAAACCCTTTGCTTGCCATTTTTTTCAATCAAACGCGAAGTGGAATATCCTTTTGACCGGAGATCCTTTAAAAACTGTTGTAATTCCTTTTCGGGGGCTATACCTTTAACGATGATGTAGTAATATTCCTTCCCGGGAACCGGGTTTTCATTGTTGACTTTAGGTTCTGTAAGTTTTTCTTTCTTTTTCAGTTCAGAAGGAACTTTTTTTTCAGCTTCTTTTTTTTCAGGTTTTTTTTCTTTTGTCTGGGCTGGTTTTTCTTTAGGCGGCAAAACGGTTTTTTTTGATTCCTGTCCGCAGATGAAAGGTTCTCCTTCAGGATCGGTTAATTCGCCAAACCAGGCGCAGGCATAATTCTCATGGAGGCCGATCCCGATCGCATTCCATTTCTTTCCCTGCCATTTGCCTGTATTCATCAGAAAACTGTTGAAATAATCCATTGATTTCCAGAAAGCAATGATGCTGTCGATGACTACGGCGTTGTTTTCCCAATATACGATCTCAAAGCCTTTGGCTCTGTAAGGTGTTAATTCTTTGGGTTTATCCCAGACACTGTTCTTTTTGTTCTCATCGCGGGGATAGCAAAATGGCTTCCAACTGCCCTGGTCCGACCATGAATGTGCATTGCATGATCCCTGGTCGGGATGATGAAAGAAGAGGTCATTGACATGCGTCGAAGCCACAAAACACAGGGATTTTGATAATGGGATAGAAGGGAGGTCGTATCGTTGCCGGTAGGCATTGATCATATTATAGAGTTTGTATTCCATGGATGAGATGCAGAATGAATCCGGAACTGGTTTAGCAGCATTTTCCGGCATCTGGGCATTGGCGAACATCCAGTAACTATAAAAAACGAAAACAGCTAAAATCCTTTGTACCGCCATTTTTTCTTTATGTATTTGTAGTCTAAGGGTGTAATATGGGCTTTCGACGGGAGTTCCTCGTTGAGGTAATACTGGAACAGGTTTTCACGGTCAAGGATACGGGCATAAAATCCGAACCGGCCCTTGCTGTATTCGATCTTCAATAAAAGTTTGTTCCACCCTTTGTTGATCTTTATAAAGCTCCTTCCCTGGTCGGGATTAAAAGTTCGTCCGCCCCGTTGTGTGTATACCTTATTGTAATTGTAATAAACCTTAATTGCATCATTGGATCCGATCAGTAAAGTGGCAGTTCGTGATTGCGATGAATGAATATAGACGAGGGCAAAATAAACAGCCGGCTGGTTGGGCCTGATCATGTTGTCGAAAGATACAAATCCATCTTCAGGTGTTTTAAGAACCTGCCAGCGTAAAGGTTTGCCATTTAATCCCGGATAAACCTGGTTTTTGTCGATCGCGACTTCAGGAGGATAGATCGAATCCATACCGGCCCGTGAGCCATCTGTCTTTGACTTTTTCGGAAAAGGCCCGATCACATTCCACTCTTGAATGAAAGCCCGATTCGGTTCAAGCTTGATTCCGTCAATCCCGACAAAATATCCGCCCGACAGGCTGTCTTTCCCTGTAATTGCAAACTGCAGGGTAAGTCCATTGTACAGATTCTTGAAATCAGGGATGGATATGTATCCTCCGGGTTGAATGAAGGGAGCATAACCTTTGATCTGCCCGACTTTTTCTGCGCCCAGGAAAACATCAACATTCCCGTATTCAGGACCGCGTGCATAAAAAACCCGGATGTTGTAACTGGTTTCTTCAAGACGATTAAGACTCAATGAGAACTCATCTTTGGGTCCGGATTCAATGACGAGTTGTTTCGACCCGCTCCATTCTGCACCGTAATCACTCATATCCATTACTTTCGACCGGATTTTATCAAGGTTGAATGATAGTTTTTCTGCTTCAATCATATTGGTCGGCGGAATGAGACGAAGTGGAATCCTCAATCCCGATTTGAGCATAGGAGGAAATTTTACATGCGGTTCTACCTGGTACCAGTAAACGGTACTGCTGTAATCTGCAACATCCTTGTTGTTGTCACCATGTTCAATCGTGAAGTTGATGGATTTCTTGAAGGGAATAGGATCCATGATATGAAAACGGTATGCTGAGATCCTTCCCAGCGAATCATCCTTCAAAACCAGCCCGTTGTATGGGCCTGCATACTCTCCCTTGTTGAAATACCATCCGCTGGAGAAATAATCTTCCGTTCCTGTACCATGGATGGATGGCTTTTTCTCTCCATCCACAAATACCTTTTCATCACCTTCAAGGAAATTGAATGTATGGTCATACGACTGTATGCTCATATTAACACCGACAATATGACCATGCCCTTTGGTGTTCAGAATGGTAAAGTTTGAATCGTAATCAGTACAAACATCCCGGTGCCAGTATGCATGAAAGTATCCCACATCCGTACTGATCGGGTCTTCAAGCTTCTGGTAATCGATCTGGTAATAAAAGCCTTTCAGTTCCTGCCCTGATTCGTTTACGATGACGATCCTGGCCTGATCTTCAAAAGGCATAGGAAAAAAACAAGTATATCCTCCTGAAGACATCCCAAGGTAAGGGGTAACATATTGCTTGTAAGCAAATCCACTTCCGAAGAAATCACCCAAAGGGACTTCCACTGAAGGGTTATCCTCATTGTCCCAATACATCTTCAGTAAAATTCTTCTTAAAAAATAGGGATCGCTCGAATCGATCCTGAACCAGATACGGGTTATGATTCCCGGTCCCTGTACCTGTAAAATTGTGGCCTCCTTCCCGGCAGGAATCGTGATCATGTCATTATTTCCGCCTGAAGTATCATGACTGGAAACCTGGATCAGCTTACTGTCTTTGAGGTATGGCAATGCACCGGGGTTCAGGATTTTTTCAATATCGGCTTTATAAGAATTCAGGCAGGATGACAAAATGGTTGTGATGAGCCCGAAACCTGCAATTAAAAGTCCCAAACGGTATTTCATTTCCTTCAGTATAAAAGATAATTCTGTGTTTTCAGAAAATAAGGGTACAAAAATATATCATTTCAACGGTTTTCCTTTATTTTCTTCAATGATCAGTTTCGCCATGATCGAATCCCAGATATAATTTGAAGGACAATTCAACACTTCATTGTCGGGACTGAATGATTCCCAGAAATTATGGTTCTTCGATAATTGTGTAGTAACACACAGCACCATCTTGGCTTCAATCTGTGTTGCAATATCATTGTAACCGTAATTCTTTAATCCGTCATAAACCATATAATCCCACAGAAGCCATACCGGCCCGTTCCATTTGCAGCAATAATCCACATAGGGACTGTACCAGGGATCCAGTGCAGAAAGGGTAGGGATCCCGTACTTTCTCCAGAACCGGGTGGTATCGGTTAAGGTCTTTACCAATTTTTGGGCACGGTCTTTCGGGGCAACCTCCGCCCATAAAGCCAGGAATCCTATGATCTCCTGCCTCCTCAGGTCGCGTGTCATAAATTTAAAGGAGTAATCTTTTTTGTTGACCGAATAATAAAAACCCGTTGAATCATCCCACATCCTTTCATTGACAAGGATTGCCGTATTTTCAGCCTTTTTCTGCCAGTCCCGGGCCTCTTCTGCTTTACCCAACGTGGAAGCCATTTTTGCAAGGCTTCTTTCTTCCTTGATGACCATCAGGGTAAGATCGAGACATTCCAGTTCATCGGAAATATCCTCTTTGTCCACATCCAGGTAACGTTCGGCCGAGACCTGGAATACTGCATTGTACCAATCACGCACATTTTCAATGATACCATAAGGTCCCCATTCAAAAGTTCCGTCATGGTTAGTGTCTCTGTTCCGGATAAGCCATTGCACATATTTTGAACCTGCAGCATATGATTCCTCAAGGAATTGCTTGTCTTTTGAAACCTTGTATACTTCCCAGTTGATCCAGCTGAAAAACGGGGCTGAGGTAGTAGGCATGTTTTTGTGCGGGTAATCCTGTTTCCCCCGCGGACCGTGCCGGTATGCAATAAGTCCGCTACTGTCCTGCTGTTCCATATAAACCCGCTGTGATCCTTCAGCGGACAAAGGATCGAGGTAAACATATGACAGCATGCTCAGGGATTCATGCAGCACCTGGTGCCCGTGCCCCCAACCCCACAATGGATTCCTTGAAAAAGCATAAAAATTATATCTGGTTTTTCCGGAAGCCGGGTACATGGATCCGCGTGCAAGATTGAAAGCGCCAATGTAAACCAGCTTTTCAGCCTCTGAGGTAAAGGAAATCCGCGGGATCCTTCCGAACAACATCAGATTATCTTCAAAAAAGGTCTTCAGGAACAAGGTTTTCAACCGTGTTGCCTCTGCAAAAAGTGAATCAGGAATTTCAACCTGTGACTGAACGCCGCGCAGATAGCGTAAATCGGTGATCTCCCCCGGACGCAGACGTTTTTTCAGCTGCAGGGCAATGAAGTCTACAAATCCTTCTTTCTTCAGATTCAAAGAATCAATGCGCTTATCCGAATAGTAATCAGTTTTGATCTGGTTATAGAATTCGGACATATCTCCCGAATATCCTCCAAAGGAATATATTTTTTGATTCGCTGTGAAAAAGTCACGTGTATGCTTCGGATAAGGATACTCTGTTTTTAAGCTGCTGATCAAACGATATGGACTTTCGTACCGGTGCGTGACATAGCCGTCAGCTTTTTCGTTGTAATTCATGATCTCAAGGGAATCGTTTCCCAATTTCAGCACCGGGTATACCGTGATTTCATGAGGGATATTGTCGGTATTCTTTACCTCCATATCCACAACTGCCAGTGTAGAACTGTAAACCAGGAATGTTTCTTTGACATGAATGCCATGAAAAGGCTCATATTCCATGATCATCATGTCGGGGAAAGAAAATTCGACGACAGGTTTTTTTATGAATTCACCTGTATTCATTATCACTACCCCATCCACCTTCCAGATGGCAAACATACTCCCGGCATGATCACTTGAATAGGTAACCGGACTGCAATCGGAATAATAATCCATCTTATAGGCCTTGTCCCCGTATAGTCGCGAACGTGCCATGGCAGCAGCATAGGTGGTATAAAGCGGATCATTTGCTTTTGCATGGATCCTGAGATAATCGGCCATCGTGCCAAGTGTCTGGCCTGAAAGAAGAACGGGCAGGATCACAATCTGAATAAAAAAGTAAAGTCGTCTCATCCTAATACTTTCAACTTTATAAACTTTATAAACTTTATGAACTTTATTAGATCCCTCCTTCGTCGGGATTAATTCGACTAATCATTTTTCTTCACTTCGTTCGCAAAATGATAGTCTCATTAACTTTATAAACTCATTTTTGAAGATCGATCAGGAAGCGTGCTGCCAGCCCTGCCCATATATAGGTCTTGTTCCAGCCTGCTTCCCGTTCATCCGGGCTGTAAAATTCCCAGAAAACATGATCCTGTTTTAAATGCCAGATCATATTATCCAATACCTTCATCGCAAGCTCTTCTGCCTCTTTGTTGTATCCTTGATCAAGCAATCCCCTGAAAAGAAGATAATCCCATTGAACCCAAACCGGCCCGTTCCAGTAACCCATAGGATTATAATAGCCGTCTTTCGCTGACAGCGTCGGGACTCCGTAAGGTCTCCAGAACTCATCCGGGTTCGTCATAGTGGAAACCAGTTTGCCACTTTTTTCAGGATCACTCACACCTGCCCACAAAGGTAAAAATCCTATGATCTCTTTAATTTTCAGATCACCCGGATGTCGGTAATTGAAGGATTGATCATTCCTGTTAACATTGTAGTAAAATCCACTTGCCTCATCCCACATATAGGTGTTGATCAGCTTCGAACGTTCTTCTGCATCTTCCGACCACTTTCCTGCTTCTTCCCTGTATCCGAGCAAGGTTGCCATTTCCGCCAGTGATTTTGCCTCCATGACCAACATGGAATTGAGATCGGGGCCTTCAAAGTTTGATGGCCAGCCCACATTATCCCATACGGCGACTCGGGCATCTCTCACCGATTCAAGGGAAGCTTCACCGCCCCATTCGCAAAGCCCGTTATTATTTGAATCCCTGTTCGCGACATAGAAATGATAAAACTTTGTGCCCGAACGGTAAGCTTCTTTGAGAAAATGCTTGTCTTTGGTTACCTTGAAAATTTCAAGGTTCTCATAATTGAAAAATGGAGCAGAACTGGTGAGTTTTCTCTTGAATTCAATGGTCTCATCAAGGTATGGACCGGTCCGGTAATTGATATACCCGTCGGGATGCTGGCGTTCAAAGTAAACCCGCTGGGAATTCATGGCTCCTGCCGGATCCATATACGCATAGGCAAGCATGGAGAGGCTTTCGTGGAATACTTGTCCGCCATATCCCCAACCCCATTTCGGTTCACGCGAAAAGACATAATAATTATTCCTGCATTTTCCTTCCGGTGGCATCATGCATTGCCGCAATAATGAAAAGCAACTCCAGTAAAAGTAATTGAGGTCTCTTGCGGAAGGAGAGTATTTCTTCACCTCTCCCTCTACACCCCTTCTCCTGAAGGAGAGGGGGAAGGGGGTTGAGGTGTTTTTATCAGAGCCCTCACTGTTCAGTTGCGGGAGTTTGGGAATCCTATCATATGCTTTTTCATCTTCTTTGACAAGTCCCCTGAGATCAACTTTGAACAAAGGCTGAATCTTCCGGGATAAATCAGGAATCCGGATTTTCTTGTCGTCCAGGCCAAAGACCATCCTGAAATGAACCTGTTCGCCGGGATAGATCCTGAATCCCCTTGAAAAAATCAATAATTTTAATGCTTTTGCAGTCCTTGTATTTTTATGCAGCTGATCCTTTAGTTTTTGGAATGGATCATGGCTATTTTGTTGTGTAGGGTCGTCTTTGCCTGTTACAAAAGATAATGTGCTGTCGAAACGGGTATCACTGGCCATGAAGCCCTGCAGTTCTTCTGTAAGGGGTATAGAATGTTCTTTCATCCAACCATCCCGGTTCTTCTTCGCCGGAAATGAATAAAAATCAAACGGGCTTTGGTGAGCGAAATCATTGACAGTATCCCCGGATGAATAATACAAATAAGGAGCTGCGTTTACTTCTGCAGGAAATACCCCTTCGTTCCTTATCCGAATATCTGCGATTGCTTCCTGTGAAGAGTAAACATCGAACAAAACCTCAACACGGATATCCCTGAAAGGATAATAATAATATGCAACCAGGTCGCTGTAAGAAATGGTTACGACAGGTTCAAGATACAGTTCATTCAAACGGAACCAGAATTCCTTTCCCTGGAAAAATGCCAACCCGAAGTTCAGGCCATCTTTTGAAATAAATTCTGCTCCATTATCCCCGTCATTCCATGAAAATTGATAACCCTGGTCGATTGTATACGAAGAACGGCTCTGAGGGGCAGCATAGGTGGTGAACAATGCATCGGTTTTTGTTGCATCCAGATTTGAGAGAAATTGTCCGGACGAAGTGTTTGAAAAAAAAATGATCGCCGTTGCAAACAAGTTAAAAATTATTGATTTTATGGTTCGCATAGAATAGTTGTTAATTCAACTCAACCCCGTGAGAGATGATTGCATTAATTCCCGCTTAATCCCAGCGGGGACATTTTGGAGAATTTTCTTTCTTTTCTTTCTTCTGCTTTTTCTGATCAGGAATGATCTTACCGGTTGCAGGTTCCTGTTTAAAGTAGAGAATAACCGTTTTATTCTGATACTTAGAAAAACCGGAATCAAAATCGACAGTGATGTGAAAAATCTTAACGTCTGATCCTTTTAAAATACCATTTTCAACTTTTTCAACTTCCTGATTATGAATATAAACATCTATGTTACCTGAAGTTTTTCTTTCACCTTCAATTCCGATAAAATATTTAGTTCCGGATAGCCGATATGAGATGATCCTGATGCCTTCCGGGTTAGATCCCGGGCGCGGGTAAGTGAGGGCAGGTAACACCTCGATCCCATTATTATAATCCATCTGCAACAAACAGGTTTCCGTCAGTTTAAGGTTCGTAAGCAAAGAAACGCTTTTCTGGTCATTGAAAGATGCAAAAGGTGTTTCATTTCCATCTTTGAGGATCCGGGTGAATTGTGTTCCTGCCGGGAAGGTCGGGGAGAACTCCACATTAACCGGTGGGGTTCCATGTGGGGTAAAAGTGTAAAAATAACTTTCTTCAGTTCGTTTCATACACAAATCAAAATTGGCATTTCCTATCCTGATATTCTTAACCGATGCTGAATCCCATCCGGCAGGAAAATGCGGTGACAGCACAATCTTATTTTCCTGTGCATCGACTTTGATCCCAAGCATCCCTTCGATGGCAGGCTGCAGCACCATGGTTTCCGACCAGCATTGGTGCGGACAAACACCCGAAGGCTCATAGGCAACTCCGTTCATGACTTCCTCGACAAATCCCTTTCCCCAGTTTTTATAAATGTTCAGGTTATTCATAATATGAGAAAAACCCTCAGGATAATTACCGTAAGCATATTCGGCTAAAGCAGTCCAGCCAGTGAACAAAGGCCAAACGCTGCCATTGTGATATCCTGTGGGTTTGAAGAATGGACTGTCTTCGCGGATGATCCGTGTTCCCCAGTTAGTTGAGAAGTCATTGGAAGCCAGTTGTTCAAGAACAGGCCTGGCCTTTTCCTTGTCCCCGAGTTTAAAATAAAGAGGAACTGCCGGGAGAACTGTTTCTTCCGTACGGAAGGTCATGTCCTTATTCATCCCATAGAAATAGTATTTTTTCAAAGGATTCCAGAAACTGGTATTGATCAGGTTCTTAACAATGCCGGATTCCAGGGAATAACTTTCGGCTTCGGGAATTTTTAATGCAGATGCCATGTTGGCGGTCTCTTCGAGTGCGGCAGCCCAGCATCCCTGCATATATAACGTTGCATGAGAACCATAAAGCTCACCTCCCTCCACCCATCCATGACCCACATTGGTGTTTTCGATCAGGTGGTCATGGTCTGAATCCGTTGAAAAGCAGAAATCAACAGCTTTTTTAATGGCCAGCCAGTTTGTGCGCAGGAAGGCTGTATCCTGTGAATGCCGGAAATATTTACCGGCAAGGACGATGTAAAGCGGGGTTGCATCCGCCGCATCATAATGTACCACGCCCGATGTGGTGGCTTCGTGGAAAATCTTTCCGGAAAGATCCTGATATTTCCGATAGAATTCAAGTTCCGACCTTA
>JBEKST010000049.1:0-15910 GCA_049516815.1 Bacteroidales bacterium
TTTTAATTTTAATTTTTCCAGTTCCGGATAGATTACGATCATATTACGGATTTCCTGTTCCTTCTTTTTCTCGTCACCGGACGAGTTGATCACATTCAGGATTTTGTCTTTATCCTTGATGTTGCTGGCTTTAACATTAGCGAGGAAACCATTCCAATCCGGTCCATGGTGGTTGACAACGAAGTTAATGTCTTTTCCTGCGGCTTCAATTTTGGCCTTAACATCTTTCTTGTCTTTATTGTCTTTTTCAGCTTCCTTCACCCATGACTTGAACTCGTCGATCATATAAGTATTACCTGTTTTTGAACGGTTTTCAGAAAGTCCTACATTGAAGGTTTCTTCCCCATCCGGAGATGCCCAACCGTTAATAGTGATATCCTTTATCTTCCATGATTTCTTTATGAATTCATCCAGTTGTGAAAGCGCATCCTTTGCAGCCTGGGTTTTGTTGATGCCAAACTTAAGATCCAGCTGATAAATATTGATCTTGAAGTAGAGAATACCACTCTTTGTAATGAGGACTTCTTTCTGGTATCCATTATCAGCAATCAGTGGGATCATATCCAGCATGATGCGGGTCGAAGTATGAATGATCCCGGGGACAAGATCCCTGCAAGCCAGTTCAACAGATTTTGTGTTGGTCTTTATGTCGTCCTTTTTCGGAATAGCTTTATAATCCTTGGGTTCGTATAGAAGCGGACAAACGATAAGCTGAGAAGTAGCCATTTCCGGTTTATATGGGAAAACGGTGGTATAGGTGAAAGAGCCACCTTCTTTGTATTTGATCTGGACACCGTCGCCGGTCACCTTTTCGCCCATGATGGTCATTGGTTTCAGCGTATAGGAACCGCCTTCATATTTTAGCACAGGCTGGAAATACATGGCAGCTTTCGTGCAAAAGTATTTTTCGGGGAAGGTTCCTTTAACCGTAACATGGACAGAGTCGCCTTTTTCAACCATGACAGCCGGTGTGGTTTCGAATTTAACCAGTGGGTAATTCTTTTCCATCTGTTTCAGGGTGCAACCGCCATAAGCGAATTTATAGGTCAGCCCAAGGCTAACGCCACTGTACATGTCATTTTTAATTTGCATTGCACCGCCCTTGGTCAGGTCAAGAACATCACCATCCCTCCATCTCCAGAGGAATTCAGGGTTGATGGACCAATGCTGATTAATGTTGAAATCAAACCCGATACCGGCAACCAATTTCATTTCTGCATTCCAACTGCCGATACCGCTGTTGTTACCATAACCCATATTAGCACTGCCTTTATGAGTAGGATAACCAAGATAACCGAGGATGGTATCTTTATTTGCATCCCATTTTCTTCCCTGTGTGTGGTCAATACCAACACCTGCGATGAGATAGGAAGAAAAGAATCTTTCAGGTTTATAACCCAGGATCCAGTTTACCCAATTGATGGTCAGGTGAATATCGCCTTCAAGAACATAGGAAGTAAACTTTTGATTGATAAAATCTCCCCTTTCGTGGCTTATCGGGTCAATCAAGGCTCCCCCCGGAACATATTTATCTTTTACGGCACCCTCCAAATTAGTCCAGCCAAATTTAAAACGCGTACCAAGCACCCGGGTCCATTGCCTGGTAACCATTGCACCGGCGCCAAATCTCCACAAATCATTTAAAAATAGGTTCTGGGAAAGGTCCCCGTTAAACTGGTTGATACTGCCTAAGGCTGTTACACTCCAATAAGTGTGAGTCGGCGCCTGATTGTTGACCTTTTTCGGTTGTTCCTTCGCTGCCTTTGGCTCTTCTTTTTTTGTTGTGGTTGTCTGAGCGAATGAAACCAATGGGATGATTGTCACAAGCATGACAATGAGCGCCTTGGACAAGAGTTCGTAAAGCTTTTTCATACTTCGGAAATTTTAATTATAATTTAAATTATGCTTATTGATTGTACAAATATATCAATTAATGTATCAAAAACAATACTTTATAGGCTGATTTTTTTCAGCTACGGCTTGTTACTAAAACTTGATTCGCTAATAAATTGTTGATTAATAGTCAGATATATTACAATAAATCCTTTTTCTGTCAGTAAAATTAAAAACTTTTCAATAAATCAGCAATAAAAATGATGAATATATTCAATTATTTTACGTGGCTTATATGGAATAGTTGCATTTCTTAAGTAAAAGTTTTTAAGTTTAAAAAAAAATCCCATATCACAATTCCTGCAGCAACAGAAATATTCAGGGAATGTTTTGTCCCATATTGAGGGATCTCGATACATCCATTTAATAATGGAATTAATGCTTCGTCAAGCCCGTTTACTTCATTTCCGAAAATCAGGGCATATTTTTTTTCTTTTTGAGGTTTGAAAAGATATAAAGGGATGCTGTCATTTGTTTGTTCAACTCCAAGGATGATATAACCTTCACTGTGCAAAGATTCAAGGGCTACGGTCGTTTCCGGGAAATATTTCCAGCTTACAGAATCTGTTGAGCCAAGGGCTGTTTTGTTGATCTCCCGGTGGGGAGGCGTGGCTGTTATACCGCAAAGGCAGATCGCTTCCAGCCGGAACGCATCGGCCGTGCGAAAAATCGAACCTATATTATTCTGGCTGCGGATATTATCAAGAACAACGACCACTGGGATCTTGGGTGCCGTTTTGAATTCGTCAATGGTCAAACGGTTCATTTCTGTTGTCTTCAGTTTTCTCATTGAAAAATTAGTATACTTTTGTAGGACAGAGGAAAGATGGTTTCCTTCTTTTTTATTATCTTTATGGGTCATCGCAAGATTGCATACCAGATATTATGATTTGAATATGAATAAGATGCCGATTTTTTCTTATTAATTAGTATATGAATTTTCAAAGTGCAAATGTGCTTAAATTAATTCCGGAAAGTGTTACATGACTTTATAAATAAGTTACATAATTCACACATTGAGTGAATTCCATTTGCTTCAGATTAAATATGGATCATAATGATAAAGTATACATTTTTCAACAAAGACATTTACAGTTAAATAATATTTATGGGTACTCATCTTTTCAAAGAACCATTTTTATCTTAGTATTTGAGCTTCAAAGTTAATTTTTTTATTAATGGCGAAAGAGATTAGAAAAGAGGTAGCGGTTACCCCGCTGATGCGCCAGTACAATAACATCAAAGCTAAGTACCCGGATGCACTGCTGCTTTTCAGGGTCGGGGATTTTTATGAGACGTTCGGAGAGGATGCAATACGTACCTCAGGCATCCTTGGGATCGTACTAACCCGGCGGGCCAACGGTTCTGCCTCCTATATCGAACTTGCAGGATTTCCGCATCACGCACTCGACATCTATCTTCCCAAACTCGTAAAATCAGGGTTGAGGGTTGCCATCTGTGATCAGCTGGAAGATCCGAAACTCACAAAAACGATCGTAAAACGGGGGGTCACCGAACTGGTGTCCCCGGGAGTTTCTTATAACGATAAGATCCTTGATCAAAGGGAAAACAATTTCCTGGCAAGCGTCAACCTGGATGCAAAGACCTCGGGTATTTCTTTCCTGGATGTATCGACCGGTGAATTTTATCTTGCCCAGGGGTCAATCGAATACATCGACAAACTGATCCAGACCTTTCACCCCAGCGAGATAATTGTCCAAAAGAATAAGCGTCAGAAATTCTGTGAATTATTCGGAAATAAATATTACATCAACACTTTTGAGGATTGGGTTTTTACACCTGATTTTGCCCATGATATTCTTCTGAAGCATTTCCAGACCACCTCCCTGAAGGGGTTCGGGGTCGGGAACATGGAACCGGCAGTGATCGCAGCAGGAGCAGTTTTGCATTACCTGGCTGAAACCCAGCACGACCGGCTCGGGCACATCACCAAACTCTCGCGGATAGAGGAAGATCATTATGTATGGCTTGACCGGTTCACGATCCGTAACCTGGAACTGTTGAATTCCCCCAACGAAAATACAGCAACCCTTCTGAGCACCCTCGACCATACAGTTTCTCCCATGGGATCGAGGTTGCTGAAACGGTGGATCATCCTTCCGCTCAAAGACCGGCTGCCTATCGAAGAAAGACTGGACATGGTCAGCTATTTCATGGACCATTCCGATATCCGGGATCTCATCCGGCAAAACATACAGCGCATCGGCGATCTGGAGCGGCTCATTTCCAAGGTATCCGTCGGGAAGATCATTCCACGGGAAATGGTTCACCTTGCCCGGGTGCTTGATTGTATCGGAATCATGAAAGAGGCCTGTGCCGCCTCCGATAACGAAGGGATGAAGAAAATCGGGGAACAATTCAATGTATGCAATCTTGTCAGGGAAAAGATCGAAAAAGAAATCCGGCCGGACCCTCCGACACTCGTGTCAAAAGGAAATATAATCCGGGAAGGGGTTTCAGAGGAACTGGATGAATTGCGGAAGCTGGCCTATTCCGGGAAAGACTATCTGGTCAAGATCCAGCAGCGTGAAATTGAGCGCACAGGGATTTCTTCGTTGAAGATTGGTTATACCAATGTTTTCGGGTATTACCTTGAGGTCACCAATTCGCATAAAGACAAAGTTCCACCGGAATGGTCCCGGAAACAGACCCTGGTGAATGCTGAAAGGTATATCACGGAGGAGCTGAAAGAATATGAAGAGAAGATCCTCGGTGCGGAAGAAAAAATCCTTGCACTTGAAACCCGGTTTTTTAATGACCTGGTGTTATTCCTGGCTGATTATATCCGACCGATCCAGCTGAATGCAATTCTTGCAGCGCGGCTGGATGTTCTGGTTTCCTTTGCCCTCATTGCAGGGAAAAACAAATATACCCGTCCGGTCCTGAACGATTCTTATGTTCTGGATATTAAAGGTGGACGGCATCCCGTAATAGAACAGCAGCTGAAGCAGGGCGAGGAATATATTTCCAATGACGTTCACCTGGATGATAAAAACCAGCAGATCCTGATCATCACCGGTCCGAATATGTCGGGGAAATCCGCTTTACTTCGACAGACGGCGCTCATCGTGCTGATGGCCCAGATGGGCTGCTATGTTCCTGCGGATTCGGCAGAACTGGGTATTACGGATAAGGTGTTTACACGCGTGGGTGCGTCCGACAACATCACTTCCGGTGAATCCACCTTCATGGTGGAGATGAATGAAACAGCCAGCATCCTGAACAACGTTTCCACACGCAGCCTGATCCTCCTCGATGAGATCGGAAGGGGAACCAGCACTTACGATGGGATCTCCATTGCCTGGGCGATTGCCGAGTATCTTCATGAACATCCCTTGTTCAGGCCCAAAGTCCTTTTTGCCACTCATTACCATGAACTGAACGAAATGGCTGAACTCTTTCCCCGGATCCGGAATTACCATGTTGCTGTAAAAGAAATCCAGAACAAGGTCATTTTTATCCGAAAACTCTTGCCTGGCGGAAGTGAACACAGTTTCGGGATCCATGTAGCCAGGATGGCGGGGATGCCTTCCCGCGTAATTGAGCGAGGTAACGAACTTCTTCATCAACTGGAAGCTTCGCATAATGCAGGAACGTTAGGGAAACAGAACCTGGATGCTGGATCCTCGATGCTGGATAAGAAAGGAAAAGGCAAGAAACAAAATCCAGCATCCAGCATCCAGCATCCAGCATCCGGATATCAGCTCAGTTTTATACAATTAGATGATCCAACGCTTCTCCAGATCAAGGAAGATATCCTGAATACTGATATCAATACGCTTACTCCGGTGGAAGCGCTGATGAAGCTCAACGAGATCAAAAAACTGCTGGGGAAATAAAAAAACTTGAAGTTTTTAAAATTTTAATAAATTTGCAAACCCAATTTGTATGCGAAAGTAGCTCAGCTGGTAGAGCACGACCTTGCCAAGGTCGGGGTCGCGGGTCCGAATCCCGTCTTTCGCTCTAAGAATGAAACCCTCTATTATAATGAAACCCTCTAAAGAGGGTTTTTTTCAAAGCTATCTTCACACGCACACTCATATACACACTCACACCACACTCACACTTCTATCACACTCAATCACACACCCACTTCGCCCGGATGGTGGAACTGGTAGACACGCAGGACTTAAAATCCTGTGCTCATCGCGAGCGTGCGGGTTCAAGTCCCGCCCCGGGTACAAACAATGATAAAACCCACGGAATTCGTGGGTTTTTGCTTTTCAGGTATCCAAATAAGTACCCATAACTCTTTTTTATTGGTTTTTCATTGCCTGGTAAATCTTTTTGATTACCACTTTTCTTCCTGAAATTGGATAGTGAGTAATTCCCTGCAAAAAAGATCAGACTGATTTGTCCTCTTTTTGAAATTCACGTTGTATGCCTTCCACAAGATCCCTGGCGTGGATCAGGAAATCATTTCGTTTGATCGCCTGAAGGGCGGCATATTGCATTACATTAATGATGGCAGCGCCGGTGATTTCATATTGTTTTGCAATTTCCGGCAGATTGGTTTCAGGGTGAAGATTGAGCATCGAAGGCATAGCCTTTTGCCACAAGATCAACCGCTCGCTTTCATTCGGCACAGGAAAGAAGATGATCTGGTTAAATCGCCGGATGAAGGAAGAATCGATGTTGGCTTTAAAATTTGAAGCCAGGATGATCAATCCCGGGAAATCTTCCACACGTTGCAGTAAATATGAGACTTCCTGATTAGCATACCTGTCATGCGCATTCGACACACTAGTACGCTTTCCAAACAGAGCATCTGCTTCATCGAAGAATAAGATCCAGTTTTTATTTTCAGCCTTGCTGAATACTTTTTCTAAATTTTTCTCTGTCTCGCCGATGTATTTTGAAACAACCTGTGAGAGATCAATCCGGTAAACATCTTTCTGAAACTGCTTGCCAAGCAATGAAGCGGTGAGTGTTTTACCCGTTCCGGAGGGTCCATAGAACAGTACACGATAACCGGGCTTTAGTTTCCTCGATAGATTGTCATCCTTCATCAGGGCTTCATTGTGCTGCAGCCATGTGGTGATCACTTCTATTTGTTTCAATGTCTGTGGGCTCAGCACGGCATCATCCCAAATCATCCTGGTTTCGATATTCTTTGCAGGAAAGTCAGTCCCAAACCGTGGTTTTGAGGCCTTGCCGTACATCCATTTTTCAAACCATTCTTCAGAAAGGATAATACGACCACTCATTTTTGGTTCACCTTCCCTCACCTCCTCCAGCCATAAGATCTTCTGCTTGTTAAAAAAATGTTCTTCGGAAAATATCTTTTGCACTTCCAGCCGCTGTTGCAGATCATTTCCCGCTAACAGAAACAGGGCTGTTTCTCCTGTAGGCACCATTCCACGGTGATTTCCCGATTTGACGCCGCCAAATTCGGGAAACTCTCCTCCCTGGGGAAGGAACTCCTGGATGATGGAATCAAAGAAGTTGGGTCTCAGGTGCGGGATACATGCAAGAACGATCAGGGCAAACTCCTGCTCAGTAAGGTTATGATCATTGAGGTTAATAGCGCCGGATAACCCATTCCAGGACTTAGGGAATGCTGGATTTACGTTTTCAGGGGAGAAATGATTTTTTAACCTGTGAAAAGTGAAATCGTGAAAAAATTTGAGAGTCAATTCAATATCATTGATCATATGAATTTGCCTAATATTATTGTGAGTTCAATGTAAAAAAAGTAGTAAATCTTTAGAATATCACATAATCCAATCACATCACGGATTCTCACGATCGTTCGAGTCATAGTGAAACATTACAACTATATTGGGAATCCACTTATATTTCAGCCATTAACATGTCCTTTTCAGTGGTTTAGCAGCTCCTCTTATTCGATTTTTATAAATTTATCTAAAAGCAGTAAAACCACCAATATAAGTACTACAGTCTAAAACATCTTGGCCCATAGACTGCCCGCTCCTTGTTTCTTCATGTGAAGGAGTCCATTGTGCCATATGTTTCCCAATTTTATCCCACCCCCATATCAAATCTATACCGAAATAAATAATACTTACACCTGCACCAACAGGACCACCCCATACACCAATTGCTCCCATAACTATATCGGTAGTGCTTTTCGCTACTCTTAATGGGGTCCAGGGATCTGGATGTTTAATTTCATCATAAATATCCCAAGCCGAAAAAGTGGCACCTAGCCAAAAACAGAATTTTCCTAATTTGTCTAGCTTTGTTACAACTTTGGAAAAATTTTCTTTGAATACATCTATAAATCCACCTTTTAATAAAGTCTGCACGATTTCATCAGTAGACAGACCCTCCTTCACTATTACAGTTATTTGTTTCCCTTCAGGAGCTTTTAGGACTATTTTCCCAGCTTTCTTTCCTTGAATTATATTATACATTTTTGCGATATAATTGACACACTCATCTATGTTGCTGATTACTGTTCCTACTGAAAGTATCCATGAAACAAAATCATTAACTTTTCTTATATTTTTGAAAGGTTTAATTAGTTTTGAAATAATAACCTTGCCATTTACTGGGAAAGTCCAATTGCCAATTTTCCATATCTCAGAAAATGAAAAATCTTTCCCGTGATAAAAGGTAGGGCAATTTAAATTTGCAAATTCTTCTAAAGTCAAATTAAATGCCTTTGCAACTCCTGATGGATAATCGCCGTTTTTAATAGTATAAATGCCCGTATTTGGATTCTGTTGCATTTGGATCACTTTGCTGATACTTGAACCATCGGTTTTGTGTGAAATGCTTGGATTGCCATTTACAGCTTTGTTCCCAATTATATCAGCATCATTTTCTAATTTCGAGTTGTTGTTAATTGCTATGCCATTTGCGGCAACAAATGTTGGAGTTACTAAACCTGCTCGCTGTTGTACAATATGTGCGAATTCATGTCCGATTAAATTTCTCCCTTTTTCGGTTTCTGCACTAAACTCTCCTGGTGCAAAATGGATATCATCTCCTTGAGAAAAAGCAAGAGCATTTAATTCTTCTGCTTGTTGTGAATTTGTATGAATCTTCACATCTGAGAAATCTTCACCGAAAGCAGATTCCATTTTCATCTGAATTTCTTTGGGAAGATTTCCATTATTATTTACTTTCTTTAAGCTTTGATTTGAGATATGTGTTGGAAGTGATAAGAAAAAACTGTCCCTAGCTGCTTTCTCGATTTGTTCATCCTCGCGTAGTTTACGTTGTATGGCTGGCCCGAAAAAAGGTTGGTTACGCGCTGGCAAGCTCTTTAAATTTTTATCTTTCTTTTGTATTAGTGTCGTCTTCATAACTTATGTTTTATAAAAGAGGCTATATTTTTAAGAATCGACATTGATAAATCCAATTAATAGAACACAATAAAACTCCATTATTATTCGCTTTTCATTTCTTCTGCTTTTTATGACATTAGCACCATTCCACATTCAGAATATCTTTCATCTATGGGAACCGGATCGTTGAATAACCCCAGGGCAATTTGTCGAGAAAGATATCGACGGTTTTTTGCTACACATGTAGTCTCCAGCCAGTTTCGGTGGGGGTCAGCTTACTTTCCCGTTAGGTATTTACATTGTTATTTTGCTTCAGTGATTCAAACACAATCTTTTGAATTAAATATAGTACCCGACTTTGAATTGTCTTTGATACTGTTCCATCATTCAGAAATATCTTTTATTTGTCGAGAATAGCCATAATGGGTATCGGCCGCCTGCTCATAAATATCACTGAATTGATTTATGGTGAATCTGATTTGAAAGAAGGGTGTATTTTCCCCCGGCAAATGATTGTTTCCCAAACCTGCTTTAACCAAATGACCTTTCATATCTGTCATTCTTCTTATGGCTCAAAAACTTCTCCTTCAAAGATCTCGACATGGGTTTTATCAAACCAGACAATGCCAACAATTTTGACCGATTTTATCTCCTCGCTAATTTTCCAGTACATGATCCGTAATGCGTTTTTTATTTTTTTGACTTCGGTCAAAGTCTTGTTATTTATTTTTATTTCAGCCATCAACATTGCCTGCCTCTGACTTTCATCAATTGTATCAATGATGGGTTTTTCTTTAATAATAAATTTGATATCATCAGGTTCAATATGATATTTTATCACAATATTCAGTTTTTCATATAAAGACAAAATATTCATGGTTTGTTCAGAATGTTATGCCTGTAGGTTTGTTTCCAGCAATTGCATCCCAACGTTCGGATGCGTCCTTCATCTCCTGAGGATAACTACAAGATGCTATTGGAGTTGCTGGGCTAAATGAAATTTTCCCTGTACTGTCCGTATAAAAGCCCCAATTAATACAGGCTGCTACCCATTTTTTGCCTGAAGCATCTGTGCATACGGCGCCGGTATAAAATTCTGTTCCCGAATTAACTTTATTCGTCCAAAATCCGGGAGAATCCCAAATAATGGCTGGTATACTCTCTGATCCTTCTTTTGCTGTATAGCTCAAATTTGTAACATATGGAGAAGTTGCCGTGTCGGTCGTATCGATCTCCCAGCCACGAGACGGCGAGGATTTCTTATCCCATCCGCCCCTTATATCCCTTATTGTACCGTTTGGCTGGCCTGTTTCTTTTTTGCCAGAAGTTCCTTGTTTGAAATTACGCCAGACCTGGAGTAACTTCATTGGGGTGCATCTTCCACATAAGATTTTATCATTCATCGATGTTTCAATTTTCACATAGACACCCCGCACATCTCTGCCGGCTGCCACATAGGGATAGTCACCTTTAAATGCTTTTGAAAACCTAAACCCGATACTATAATCCTTAATCCCGCATGTAGCTGTATAGGTCTGTCCCATAATAGAAGACTCTGAGACCATTGTTTTCTTGCTTATTCCTTTATCCACCCCGGCCAATGATTCAAATGAAGCATCATCAACCCGTTGAATTTTCTTTTGAATGCCACATTTTTGCTGCAATACATGCGTTAGTTCATGCGCCAGCAATCGTTGTCCGGATTTAGTATCAGGTTCATATCTGCCATGATTGAAAATAATATTGTTTCCTGCAGTATATGCCAATGCATTTATAGATTTTGCAGATATGGCTGCCTCAGAATTTGTATGCACTCGTACATCAGAGAAGTCATGCCCAAGACGCGGTTCAAAGAATTGCCTTGTTTTCTCTGGCAGTGACTGACCCCGACCTGAAAGTGAACTAATGTATTGATCGTTTTCATGGTTTACTTCTGTTTCACCATTTGTGTTCTCTTTACGGTGGATGGTCTTTTCCTCATCTTCGCACGAGACACACTTGCGCCGGATGTAAGAGCCTGCAGGATTGAAAAAAACTCCTGCCTGTTTCGAAGACACAGGATCCGGCATTCGCATCACGCGATCGGCCATGGCATCGGCTTCCTGTTCGTAAACATCGCCAGGGGCATTGATCGTAAGTTTGGGTTGAAAAAAGAATCCCGGCCTTGATGATTCCTTACGCTGAACATCTCTGGCATTTTTCGGAATTAACCCTGCTGTTTCCATAAACCGATCAATTGAATTTCCTGAAAATTGTCGTTAAAACATTTTTTCATCAGCACCATTCCACATTCAGAATATCTTGCATCCAGGGCAACTTGATCGTAGAATATCCCCAGGGCAATTTATCGAGAAGGATATCAACGGTTTTTTGCTCTACACGCAGTTTCCAGCCAGTTTCGGTGGGGGTCAGCTTACCTTCACGTTGTAAAAAAGTCTGCCTCAAACCCTCGATTGAAGTTCCGTGAAGCGGTTCCCAATGGCCAAGCACCGATTTCAGCAACGTTTCATATTCCTCTTTTTCCTTTACCGAGAGGTCAATTTTATTCGGCACCGGTTCCTCGAAGTTCAAAGCACAAAGCATTTTTGGCAGAAGCAAATTCATTTCAGCAACCGTTGTTTCCCCGGTAGCGAGATAATGCAATAATAAAACCGCATGCTGCTTCGCTGTTTCGTCTTTGAAATGAACCTTGTCTAATAATTCCAACTCCGCAAAGTACATCTGCAGAAACGGATGAAGAATCACAATTCCGCAGTTTTCAGTGAAAAGCACATCTTCATCCGAACCAGGTTTTCTTTTGCTTTCTTTTTCTTTTGTATCTGATTCTGATTCTGATACTGATTCTGCTCCTGCTTCTGCAGACTCTTCAGGTTTCACATCTGTGGCTGTTTTAATTGATTCTGCCAATTTTTGCAAGGGATTGAGAACTTCTTCTGTCAGTATGTTTTGTTCTATCCGTTTCAATTTTTGAAGCAGGCCATCCCAAAGCGGAACAAATTCTTTTCCTTTTTTGACGCGGATCAATCGCAATTCCCTGAGAATGGTCGTCAACAATTCAAATACAAAATCTTTTTCATTTTTGGTTAGCAATGCAACGGTTATTGCCTGCTGCCAGAAGAGATATTGTTTGCGTGAGGCTTGTTGAGGAACGTACTGTATAAATTCCTTCAAAATAAAATGAATATCCTTATAAACCGGTTCCCAGTTCTTTTTTAATCCATCATGAATATGAAATAAAACAGTCTGCAGGAAAAAGTCAGAAAACTGTAAAGTCAACCGCTCTATTTGGTAATCATTGATCCTTACATCCTTTTTGAATTTTGCAATCAACGATTTCCATTCTTTTGCCGAAAATGCTTGCAGGATTTCATCTTCCCAAACAGAAAAATCTTTAACTGTGCTGTACCAGGGTAAGTGACCATGATCAAGAAAATAGATCAATGAAGCGAGCAAGGATTGCTCCTGCCTGATCTCACCTGCCTTTGTCCCGGTATTATCAACTTTAATTTTTTCAAGCGCTCTTGAAAGCTGTTCAATAAACTTCTGCGTAAAATCTGTTTCGAGGTTTGATTCAGTTAAAGATCCAAGATTTAATTCAAGTTTATCGATGCGCAGTATATTCCCGTTTGGCGATATTTTATCAAACAGGGTTTCAATGGCCCCTGATAAATCATTTTTCAGGAGATGACTGATCCGGTTTTGCAGAGAAAATGCATCGGATTCCGGAGGAATTCGCAGATTCACTTTCTGCTTATAGATGATATGTTTTGTCATCAGTTGGCTTAACCTACTTTCCCGGAGTACTTCTTCTCAGCATTATCTTTTGCAAATTGCTCATTGACTTGCAGATTATATTTACCTTTCCTGCAAGCTTATTAATTACAGTGAGGCTGACGCTAACTGTTAATGAACTAATAAAAGGAAGCGTGAGATGAGGCACATTTAGTGGAATCTGTGCAATATTTTTATTATCATCTTCATTGGAGAATTTAACCACCCATTCATATTCAAAATTTGTATTTACTTCTTCTGCCTGAAGATCAAGAGATGTGGTCTGCCGTCTCAGGACCCTCCCTGTGATTAATTTATGTGTGAAGTCCGGCAAGGGATGTCTGAAAACGGTAACAACAATTGGATCTGACTTTATTCCACTACTCAATTGATAAACCAGTTTTCCGCTAGTGGTCAATGGATCATTCAGATATTTAGCCTTATTTGAGGGTTTATCGAATACCAGCCCTGGAGTAAAAGAGAAACTCCCTGCGCTTCCGCTGATTGCTTTTGTCAGTTTGTTTTCAGTATCTGTTATTTGTCCTTTAGAATCCGTGGGTTTAGGAGTGATTGAAACGGCCTTCTCATCTGAACAAAAACCGGTCTTCATAGGAATCGTCGGTTTGGTTTGTTCTTGTTGGGGAACAATATACGCTACAGGTGCGCAATCCGAGCAACATAGATAGGGGATATAAAAATCGGCGATAACAATACTATCGGTTATCTGATAACTTGGTACAAGTACAGGATTGATGGGCAGTATCTTCAGGATCTTTTGTTTTGCCTCGGACTGTGCACTACTACAATCATTAATAAAAGTTCTTATGCGTTCGATTTGTTCGGTATTAAAAGTGGTAAAATTCGCCGTTTCAATTGTATTTTGGCTCGATAAATCAACCGTCAACTGATTTGTTTTTGCAACATTCAATGTGTTGGTTTCCGTCTGTTGTGCATGATATACCAATACAAAAGTTCCGCCTTTCGGAACGCCTGCTTTATGTTCGAGTCCGGGATGCTTGGAAAAGTATTGTAAAAAAGCAAGTTGTTGCTGATAAAGTTGTAAACGGCGCAAATATTCATCTTTAAGCGTTTGCAAACGGTTAATAATGCAAATGGAAGCAAGGATCTGATATTCATAGATCAATTTTTCTTTTGTCAAAGTGTTTTTACTGAATTCAACAACCTGATCAAGGATCCTTTCTGTAATTGTTAAAAGAGAAATCAAACACCGTGAAAATTGAATTTTCAAATCAGATTTTAGCATGTCCTCATCAAGAGTGCTGACGGAGCCGGTCATGAGAATAAACCGTTATTTATATTGTCAAGATAAGCTTGTCCAAAAGTATTAACTGTGGGTGAACAATTTTTTCTCATAAAATCTCCTTTCTTATAGCTTACATCCATGAGAGATACAAGTGAAAGAAGATTGGCATCTGCTACTGTCATTATTTCATAATCAGTGACGATCTGATTCAGTACATGATCTTCAGCTATCAATTTTTCCTTTATAGGGTAAGGAATTTTTGTCAACTGACAGAAGACCCCCTTTATTTTACAAACAAGTTCACTCACAATCAGGCGGTAATCAGTTTCCAACTCCTGAAAATTACATGATGGCAAGTTTGTACTTCCGGTTGTCAGAAGGTCAGCACTGACGGCAACAATATCAAAGGGAAGGTTATAAAGTTTTTTCTGATCCAAAAGAAAAGTCAATACTTTATTGTAATCCTGACCGATATGTCCTTCGATCCGGAAAAAATTGAAGCGCTCGATATCATATAACAAGGGATTCAATATCTCATCATCTTTTTTGTTAAACAAAAAGGCATTGTAACTCAAATCCAATTCCGGTATTCCCCTTAATGTTTTATCATAATTCCAATATTGATAGATATCATACAGAGGATTATCAAAATAATGAGATGGATTGTCAAAATTGCCCGGGGAAGTGAGATAATAATATGGAATAGCCCGGTCAGAAAGCGGAAACTGTTCATACCTGCTTGGAGTGATTTTAATGACCGGATTGATCGGACGATTGCCTGGCAGAGCAAGTCTTTCAATATAAATCATATATTGAATTGAAAATTCATTGATCATTTTTTCCATCCGGGTAAAAAGAAAATGAAGTTCCTCAACACCTTCGTCTTGATTGGTATGCAAACAGGCAGGAATGAAATATTGACGATATTTATCGTTGCTTAATTCACTCGTGTTTTTATTGGCGCTTCCAAGCAGGAGATGGAGTGGAAATAAATTCTCATCAGGACAGCAGGCGCACCCTATCTGATACGCTTTTTCCCGGAATTCATAATAGGCAATTACCAGATCGTTGATAAAGTCATAAAAGTACTGGATCAATTCGGGATTTCCGTTAATTTTACTTTTTGGTGGTGGTATTATAGAATCCCGGAAAGCCACCAGATGTTGATATGTCAGATTTACAACCGGCTTCAGTATTCCATGCAACGGCTGTATACCAATAAGGTTCAGGAATACATCAGCAAACCCATACTTCAGGTCTCAGATGAGCCACCCAAAGGAGTTCCTGGAGGGAACGCGCAAACCAATGAGACCGTTGGTGTGCCAGCCGCCGAGGAGACCGTAGAGGCCACTCCCACCTTCAAAACTGGCGTGTCGGACGTGCGCGTGGACGTCCAGGTGACCGAGGGCGACAAGCTGGTGAAGGATCTTACCCAGAGCGACTTCGCGGTCACCGACGAAGGCCAGCCACAATCGATTGTCTCTTTTGCGCACGGTGACGAGCCGGTCACACTGATCCTGCTGCTGGACGTCAGCGGAAGCATGCAGAAGTACATCGACCAGATTTCGATGGAAGCGCGCGAGGCGCTGGAACATTTGCGGCCGGGCGATCGGGTTGCGTTGATGGTTTTCGCCAAGAACACGGCCGTGGCGCAAGGCTTCAGCGACAATCTGGCCGAGACCGCTCGCAACATCGGTAGTGCGGT
>JBEKST010000050.1:0-14200 GCA_049516815.1 Bacteroidales bacterium
TCGGAACGATCTATCGCGAAGCTTGAAGGAACGAATGGAGAGCGCCTCGCAAGACGAGCGCTACGAAGAGGCCGCGGGCTACCGCGACCTGCTGCGTACTCTTTCCGAAATGGAGGAGCGGCAGAAGATCGCCGCGGCCGAGGGAGACGATACGGACGTCCTCGCGTGGTACGCCGAGCCGCCCCAGGTCGCCGTGAATATTTTCCATTTGCGCGGCGGGCGCGTGGTGGACCGGCGCGATTTTTATTGGGAGAACCTCGATGAGTTCGAACCCGCCGAGTTCCTGCCTTCCCTGCTGAAACAGCTCTATCTCGACGCTGCGTATCTGCCGCGCTACATCCACGTCCCGCAGGATTTCGAGGAGCGCGCGCTGCTTGAAGACGTGCTGACGCAGACGGCCGGGCACCGCGTGGAGGTTCTGAACCCGCAGCGTGGCCAGAAACATGCGTTTCTCGAACTCGTCGAGAAAAACGCGCAGCATTCTTTCGTGCAACGGTTCCGCGTGCTGAAGCCCAGCTCGAAGGCGATCGCGGAGGCCCTCGAATCCGCGCTCGGACTCCCCGAACCTCCAAAGCGCATCGAATGCTTCGACGTTTCGCACATTCAAGGATCGGACACGGTCGCATCGATGGTCGTGTGGGAAGACGGACGCATGAAGAAGTCCGATTACCGGAAGTTCATCATCCGCGGAGACGCGATGCCCGAAGGACGCGACAAATCCGAAGGGCTCCTCCGCGATGATTTCGCGAGCATGCGCGAAGCAGTGGAGCGGCGATACCGGCGTCTGCGCGACGAAAATAAACCGCTGCCGAGCCTAGTTCTGATCGACGGCGGAATCGGGCAATTGCACGCGGCGGCGCAGGCGCTCGAAAAACTCGAGATCATCAACCAGCCGCTGGCAAGCATCGCCAAGAAGGAAGAGATTCTGTACGTGCTGGGGCGCGAGAGCGAACCCATCGCGCTCGATCGCCATTCACCGGTTCTGCACTTAATCCAGCAGATTCGCGACGAAACCCATCGCTTCGCGGTTACCTTCCATCGTCAGCGGCGGTCAAGCCGCCGTTTGCGGACCGAACTCGTGGACATTCCGGGCGTGGGCGAGCGAACCGCGCAGAAACTGCTGCGTCGATTCGGCAGTGTGACGAGGCTGAAGCAATTGAGCATCGAGGAACTCGCCGCGGAACTGCCGCGCGCGCTAGCGCAACGCGTATTCAATGGATTGCGGGAGACTCAACTTCGGGAGCCGCGTGCCACGTAGCTCCGACACGAGAATTGACTCGGGCGCTCGCCTTGCTTGTACTGGTAAGCCTATGCTACTGTCCAAATTGGAGGTGCATCATGGCGGACAACGTGGGCTCGAAAGTCAGTTTTTTCCTCGTCGGGTTGGGCATCGGGGCGCTCGTAGGCATTCTTTTCGCGCCAAAGTCCGGTGAAGAGACACGCGAATATCTTACATCGAAGGCAGACGAAGGCAGAGAATACGCGCAAAAGAAAGCGCGAGAACTGCGCGAGCGCGCTGAAGATTTGATCGAGCGCAGCAAAGAAATCATGTCGCGGCAGAAGGACGCTCTTTCGAACGCCGTCGACGCAGGCAAGGAAACCTACAAGCGGGAAGCAAAGATTTCGTAGCTTTTCGGAGGCGCCTGAATGTCCGGCTGGCTTGAATTGTTCATCGTCGTCGCGACGATCGCTATCGTGATTCAGATGGCGATTCTGCTAGCGATGTTCGTTCAGATGCGCGTGGCTATCCGGGAGTTCACGCGGATCGCGACGGACTTGCAAGCCCGCGTCGATCCGATTCTCGTCCGCACCAGCCGCATCCTCGACGATTCCGAAGATCGCATACGGAGCATCATGGGCGACGCCGCGGAACTCACGAGGTTGGCCCGTGGCCAGGCACAGAAGGTGGACCGCATCTTCACGGATGCCGTGGAGCGCCTGCGCATCCAAATCGTTCGCGCCGACCAGATTCTCACCGGAACTCTCGAAGTGATCGAAGAGGCCGGCTCGACGTTCCGCGAAAAGCTGTGGCAGCCGGTGAATCAGGCTTCGGCCGTGCTGAAAGGCATTAAAGCGGGGCTCGATTTCATTCGCGGGCAGAAGCGGCGCCCCGAACCCGACAGCGCCACGCAAGATGAAGAGCTGTTCATCTGAACCCGCGCCGCTTGGCGTAACTGCGCATTCCTTCCATTCACAGACAATTTCAATTTTAACCCGGAAAGAAGTAATCTCAGATCCCGGATTTATTTAACAGGGAAGAGATTTGAATTTCTACAATAGTACCAGTACCTGGCGATGAATGAATATCGATTGTTCCACCATGCAACCTGATGATTTTATGTGCCAATGCCAATCCTATGCCTGACCCTTTGTAGGTATATGCATTTGTCGCCCGGAAGAAAGGCTGAAAAAGATCTTTTCGCTCATTTTCAGGGATTCCAATTCCTTTATCGGAAACGGTAAGGATAATAGTTCTGTTCTTTTCTTTGAGGGAAACATCAACAGGTTCATCCATGGAAAATTTTAATGCGTTTTCCAGAACATTTGTTAACGCTGTTTGTAAAAGGTTATGGATTCCGTAGACGGTGAAAGATTTAGAAGTTCCCTGTAGATCAGAAATGTGAAACACTATACGGTTTAAATATTTACTCTTACCAAAATATTCCCCGATTTCATAGAGTAATTCATCGAGTTGGATCTCTTCACGGTTTTGTTCGGTTATTTCAAAATCAGCCTGGGCCAGGTTCAGGAGATTCCTGGTAATAATGTCAAGCCGTTCGGCTTCATCATTAATTTTCAGCAATGAATTAATATACTGATCGACGGAACGGGTTTTTGATAGGGAAATTTCTGCTTCTCCCATTATGGCTGTAAGAGGATTTTTCAATTCATGAGAGGCGTTGCTGATGAAATTCTTTTGCATATCGAATGAATGCTCAAGCCGGTCAAGCATCTGGTTGAGCATCCGTATAAGCTCGGAAAGTTCATCAGTCCCTTCACTTTCAAGGAGCCGGCGCTTTAAATTTGTCGCCCTTATCCTTTTAACCTCCTTCAGAATATTACTTATCGGTGATAGCACTTGTCTTGCGTAAAGCTGCCCGATAAAATAGATAAAAAAGATGCTTACTATTAATATGCCGCCGAGGCTTTTTAACAGGTTCTGTTGCCTCCGGATTCCGACCCGGTCAATAGCGGTCACCACGATGATGAAAGTTCCCTGGTTATCCGGGTAAAACAACCCAACGCCTTGTTTCTCTTTGATGCTGAACTTGGTGTTGTGGCCGGCAATGAGCCTGTTTGCCACCTCCTCAGGTACCACTTTTTTCAAGGAATCACTCACAAGCTTCCGGTATTTGGTATCCAGGATTACTATATTTGCCTCAGGCAGGGTTTTGGAATTTTTTTCCATGGTTTCCTCATAAAGCTTATGACTCATTTCATCTTCTTCAAAATATTTATCGGCAATAAAATAGGCTTTTTCCTCCAATCTTCCATAAAAATCATTTCTTACATAATAGCCTGAAAAGAAGTAGATGAAAAAGGAAAAACAAAGCAACACGATGGTTGTTATAACAGAGTATATTACCGATATTTTTCTCCGGATCTTCATTTTATTCTTCTTTTAATACATACCCCATTCCGATTAATGTATGGATAAGGTTTACCTGATATCCTTTATCGATTTTATTCCGTAAATAATTTACATAAACCTCAACGATGTTTGTATTTGGATCGACATTGCTGTCCCATACATTTTCGAGAATGGAAGTACGCGACAGAACCCGCCCCGGGTTTTTCATAAAAAACTCCAGCAGTCTGAATTCTTTCGATGTGAGTTTGATCTCCCTTCCCGATCTGGTCACTGATTTTGTCCTTGTGTCGAGTGAAAGGTCGGAAAATTGGTATATTTTCAGAAAATCAGCAGTGTCCTTCCGCCGCAGCATTACATTAATCCGAGCAATAAGTTCCCTGAATTTGAACGGTTTTGATAAATAATCGTCGGCGCCGGTTTCCAATCCCTTAATAATATCATCAGTACTTCCAAGAGCAGTAAGCATTAGGATTGGAACTGAATATCCCATTTCTTTTCGGATCCGCTGGCAAACCTCAATTCCATTCATCCTGGGAAGGATTACATCCAAAATAATAGCATCGAATTCATGAGTGCAGGCAAGATTCAACCCTATTTCCCCGTCAAAGGCTGATTCGGTAATAAATCCTTCCTCCTCGAGCCCTTTTTTAATGAAAGAAGAAACATTTACTTCATCTTCAATTATAAGAATTTTGGGCATATTAAAAATATTAGAGATTATTCCTCAATTGATACAAATTCAAATTTAAATATTCATTGGTTTGGCCAATCATATTAATTTCCATTGGCAAGTAATTTTGTTTTGAACTTATAGACGCCTTTAAAAAGAATTGGAAAGATAAAAAGTGTCAACGTGGTTGCCGTTAGCAATCCTCCAATTACAACGACTGCCAGGGGTTTGGATGATTCAGACCCTATTCCGGTTGAGATTGCTGCAGGTAACAACCCGATAGCAGCCAGGGTGGCAGTCATTATTACCGGGCGTATCCTGGCGATCACTCCAGATCGTATGGCTTCATCGAGGTGCATACGTGCATGCAGGTTTTTCTTAAACTTAGACAAAAGGATGACATTATTCTGGATGCAGATGCCGAATAATGCAATGAATCCTATGCCTGCTGATATACAGAAATTGATATTCGTAATATGCAATGCTAGAATACCACCTACAATTGCGAAAGGTACATTGATCAGGATTAGTCCGGCATCGGTAACATTACCATAAAGTATAAACAGGATAAAAAATATCAGTAAAAGACTGATAGGTACAACAATTCCCAATTGTTTGGAGGCCCGTTGCTGGTTTTCAAAATCACCCTCCCAGGAAATGGAATAGCCTTTAGGGAAAGAAACAGACTTTTCAACTTTCCGTTGTGACTCTGCAACAGTGGATCCCATATCCCTTCCACGGGCGGAGAATTTCAGGGCTATGAATCGCATATTCATATCCCGGAAGATCAGAATGGGGCCAGTTACTTTCCTGATGGTCGCAATTTCCTTGATGGGAATTTTATTTCCGGAAAGTGTGGGTACCATGAGGTTTCCAATATCTTTTTCATTCATCCTGTATTCAGGCAGGTAACGGATACGAATATCAAATTTTTTAATCCCTTCATAAAAAGTGGAAGCGGCTTTCCCTCCAATAGCCATCTCAATCACGGCATTACAATCGGCTGTTGCAACATTATAAAGCGCCATCTTTTCTTCATCAAGCTCAATGCGTAATTCAGGCTGCCCTAAATTCCGTATTACACCTAAGTCTTCAACACCACGAATATCTTTCATAATTTTAAAAACATTATCCGCCTTTGATTCTAGGAGTTCCAGGTCTTCTCCGTATATTTTTACTGCAAGCGAACCTTTTACTCCCGAAACAGCTTCTTCCACATTATCCTGAATTGGTTGTGAAAAGTTAAAGATTATTCCCGGGTATTTGGATAACTTTTGTGTCATCCGGGCAATTAAGACATCCCTATTCCTTTTCAAATCCATTTCTCGGGTGTGGTAAATGTCGACATGAAATTCGATATTGTAAAACCCGGTTGCATCTGTACCATCATTTGGCCGCCCTGTTTGAGAAAGAACTTGTTTAACTTCGGGAAAGGATTTGAGAATATGGCGCATATCTTCTGATATTTTAACCGACTCGCTAAGGGAAACGCTCATGGGAAGCGATGCCCTGACATAAATTGCTCCTTCATTCAGTTGGGGTAAAAATTCTGTACCCAGAAAACGGAATGAAAACAGGCTTAAAGCCAGTATAACAGCTGCAACGGTAAGACTGATGCGTTTATTGCGATAAGCTATGTCGAAAAACGAGGTAGTTTGCCGGATTATAAATGAGAGGAAAGCGTTATGTTTCTCCCTTACATTTTTAGAAAAAAGAAGGCTTGACATGACTGGGGCAAACGTAAGGGCAAAAATCAGCGCACCGAGTAGGGCGAATCCAAGTGTATATGCAAGTGGTGAGAACATTTTTCCTTCCACTTTCTGAAAAGAAAAAATAGGAAGCAGGGCAGTAATGATGATTAGTTTTGAAATGAAGATTGATTTTCCCATCTCCGTTCCGGTTTCCTTGATCATCCCCAGCTTAGAGAGTCTGTTAAACCGGACCATTCCAACTTCCCTTGCTTTGCGATCGAGCGTTACAAATATACCTTCAACTATCACCACTGCACCATCGATAATGATGCCGAAATCAATGGCGCCCATTGACAAAAGGTTGGCTGACATCCCTCTTAACCTGAGGCAGATAAAAGCAAATAAAAGCGAGAGAGGAATGATGAGTGAAACAATGAGGGTTGTTCTCCAATCCGCCATAAACAGAAGTACAATCACGGTGACAAAGATGATTCCTTCAAGCAGGTTATGAAGGACCGTGTGTGTTGCATAACTTATGAGGTTTTCACGGTCATAGAAGGTATCGATTTTTACATCGGAGGGAAGAATTTTCATATTCAGTTCATCAATTTTTGCTTTGACTTTTTGAATGACTTCCTTAGGGTTTTCTCCTTTTCGCATCACGATGATGCCTTCCACAACATCGGGCTGGTTATCCCTGCCAACCTGTCCTAATCGCGGTAGACATGATTCTTTGACGTTGGCTACATTTTTTACAAGTAGTGGATTCCCATTAATGTTCTTGATGATAATATCCCCGATTTCAAAAAACCGATCAAGAACGCCAATACCCCTAACCACATAGGCCTGGCTGTTCTGATCAATCACATCACCTCCCACGTTAATGTTGCTCCTGTTCACTGCCTGATAAACTTCAAGTGGTGTGATATTATACTTTGCAAGTAAGTGAGGATCTACCTGAATCTCATATGTTTTAACTTCACCACCAAAACTCACAACTTCCGCAACCCCTGGAATAGAACGGATTCGTCGCTCAATAATCCAATCCTGAATCGTTTTCAACTCACGCACCGATCGTGTACTGCTCTTCAAGGTATACCTGTATATTTCCCCAATAGGACCATACGGAGGTTCTATATCTGGTTTGACACCTTCCGGAAGATCAACACCAGTAAGAAGATTGTTTACCTGCTGACGTGCAAAAGCATCATCCACATTATCTTCAAAAATTATCTTTACTACCGATAAACCGAAAAGTGTTGTTGACCGGATGTTTGTCTTTTTCTGAACCGAATTCATCTCAATTTCAATAGGTATTGTAACGTACCTTTCTATTTCCTCAGCACTGCGGCCTGGCCATTGTGAAATAATGGTGATCTCAGTATTGGTGACATCGGGAAAGGCTTCGATCGAGATATTGATGTAACTGATCAGTCCCCAGATTACAATGATTGCAATGCTGAAAAAGAGGATGAATTTGTTTTTAAGCGAAAAGGAAATGATATTGCGGATAAATGTATTCATGGAGGAGAATAGGAATTGTCATTTTTACTGGGTTATTGCATTGTAGATAAGGACTTGGCGGTTGCTTATTACCAATTCGCCAAGTTTCAGTCCACTACGGATATAAGTATATTTAGAATTTGAAGAAGCAATATCAATTTTACGTATTTGGATATCGCATTTATCACGATAAACCAATACCCAATTTTGGTTCCGGTCAAAGATGACTGAACTTGCGGGGATTGATAACATGTTGTTATCATCGACCTGGTGAACGGTTACAGTTGCAAACATCTCCGGCTTAAGAAGGAAATCATCATTGTTAAGCTGAATCTGGATTTTCATTGTTTTATCATCTGGATCCAGCACATTGTAGATCTTGTCAATCTTCCCGGTGAATACTTTCCCCGGATACGAAATGGTTGTTACTTCCACATTTGCATTTTCCCGGATGCCTGCTATATCCGATTCATAAACATTTGCAACAACCCAAACATGCCGGAGGTCGGATATTGTAAAAAGACTAGTACTGTTATCTGGTCTTATTTGCATGTTTGCATTAATGAATTTTTCAACGATGTAACCCGAAATCGGAGACCTGACAACATACTCGGACTGCCCGTTGTCGCCGTAAATAGAAAGAACAGTCTGGATCCTGTTCAACTCTGATTTGGCTTTATCGAGTTCCTTTTGGGCTGCCGTAAATTCTTTGTCCGATACAATTCCACTTTTAAACATATCAGAAGTGGCGGCAAAGTTTTTTTCTGTTATAGCCAGGTTCGATTGGGCCGACACCTGCTCGTTTTGTGCACCAGCCATTTCGGGGCTTTTCAGGATAGCCAGTATCTCTCCTTTTTTAACATAGGATCCGAGTGATACTTTTACTTCAACGACATTACCACTGACAAGAGGAAAAATCCGTACTACTTTATCCTGGTCAAATGTAACTTTCCCGATGAGCCGGAGTTCATTGGCAACCGGCTTCAGAGTAACTGTATCCGGCTTTATCTGTGACATTAAACTGTCAGGCAAACAGAAATGGGGGATTAAAGTTTTTGTTTCTTTTTCTTTTTTCGCTGAGCAGGAAATTAATACTAAGAGTGAAAGGATGCAGAAAATGATGTTTTTCATAACTGTTAAGTAATTTTATTTAATGGGAAGAACGTCCTTACCCACTGAATAGTTAATGTTTTCAAAGGCAATAACACGGTTGTATAATAGATTGTTTACCTGTACTGCATTTTGTTTATAGGCATCGTAATAATCGAGAAATTCGATGAGACTGATATTTTTCTTCTCATAGTTAGAAAGCATCTCTTCCATAAGTCGATCGAGGTCAGTTGTGAATTTATTGTCAAACTTGTTATAAAGATTGTTGGTTTCTAAAGCACTGGCATAAGATTCGAGTACATCAGCCTTCACGCGGTACTCCATACCTTGCAATTTGTACTTGCCGGCTTCTATATCCGATATGGCTGACCGGATGTTCCCCTGGTTACGGTTAAACACAGGTAAGTCAATCTGGAGACCAATGAAATTATAATTATGGACATAACTTCCATTTCTATCCCAACCACCGGAAAGAGTGAAATCTGGAACTGCAAGGGACTTCTGATAAGAAAGGTTAACCTGGCTTATCTGAAGATCCGATTGTACTGTTTTCAGATCATAACGGTGCTGGTATGCCGTATCGACGAGAGGTTCAAGTTTTAATTCTAAGAAGGATAGAGAATCTATAGGTTCTTTGTTTGGCAGTGGAATGTAAAACATATTTTCAGTTCTCATAAAAACATTGAATTCATTCTGGGCAGTGATCCGTTGAGTTTTGTATCCCAGTTTTTCATTTTCCAGTGCAAAAAGCATGGATTTGAGCCTCAATAGTTCTTTTTTTGAAAAATATCCTTTCTCATATTCCTCCGTTGCAACAGATATAAGTTTAGAAAGTGAAGCAATTTCCTTGTCATAAACTGCTATGATCTTTCCCAGAAAATAAATATTGTAAAAACCGTTTCGCATGGAATATTTCAGCGAACGCACAAGATCGAAATAAACTGATTCTTCCCTGTCGGCAGTTAATTTGGCAAGTTTTATCCGTTTATTTCGCTTACCCGCCAAGAAAAAAAGTTGTTCGATCTGAAGATTTGTCTCCCCGTTGTTTGAAAAATCGAACCATTTCCTCCCGCCATTGATTTGATATTCGGTGTTATAAACATTCTGGTTGACGGTTAAAGAAGGGTTGTTAAAAACACCTGCCTGGATGATCAAGGCCTTCGTTGCGTTAATATTGCATTTTTCAGCAAGAAGTAAGAGATTCCGGCTGATCAGAATACTATCGGCCTGATGCAATGTCAAAGTAAATGTATCTTTGGAGAATTGTTGACCATTTACGATTGTTGAAAAAATGAAAAGAAAAATACCCAGAACCCTTCTAGCATATCGCATATTCTCAAGTTGAATTGAATTTGAGCGGCAAAGCTAAGTTCTTGATATTAGACGCATATTAGGGTTACATTAAAATGAGATTAGAGAAGGTAAATTTTTGCAAAATCAAATAAAAACAGCTATAGTTATTTGAAGGCAGCTTAATTTTTTAGAATACTTATTCCGACAATTCGGTTCGTAAATTATTTTTGTTCTGTAGTTTAAATTTCGATGGGTTGTCATAATTCATTACTAAGGGCCCCTTGTACATGATCTGTTGAGTTTGTTCCGTCTAAACGTTTAATTATCAGAGAGTTCCGAAGGTTGTAAAAAATTCCCCGCTGAAAACAGCAAGGAATCCGATTCAGTACACTACTCTGACCAACTATCTAACTTTAGAATGATTCAAGATTACCTGAAAGTGGTTGATTTCATTGAGGAAATAGTCTCTTCCTGAAAGGATTAGGAATTTAAACGATCAACCAGTTAGTCAGCAATGTCTGTAAATCAAAGCATTAATATTCATTCCTGCTCTAACACATGCTAAAACAAGAGTATCACCTTCGTTTATTTTGTTCGTTTTCAATTTATCTTTTAGTTTGAGATCGAATAAAGTCGGCAAAGTCGCAAAGGACGAATTACCCAGCCATCCGATTGTCATTGGCATGATGTTTTCAGGGATTTCAACAATATCATAAAGTGGAAAAACCGGACCCTCTGACCACCTTGTGGCGATTAAGTATGACCACCATATTAGTCTGATAATAATTTATTTAAGAGGGTCTATTTATATCGGCCTTTGGTGGTCAATCTAACTGACTTGTCCAAATAGAAAGTTCTTCAAAAATTTAATTGAGCAGATTTTTGAAACAAGGACCAAGCTAATTGAAAAACTATTTTATATTCAAATGATGGAGTGGGTACTACCAGTCAACCATGATCCCGACCGCAGGAAGAATAGTTCCGGTTGAATTCGGAATGGTCCTGAGCTCATACCGTAGATTTCCCTGTGGGTCCACATAGGTCTTTACGCTCCTGTCGGGTTGCGTGTTGACAAGATTATCGGGTTGCTGGGCTTTCGTGTTCAGCACATTCTGAATGTCGAGATAGAACATCAGCGACCATTTCTTGAAATAAAAGGCTTTATCGACACGGAGATCCAGCTGGTTAAAATCCCTTAGCCTTAATAAATTGTACTGGGAATAATCCAGATAGCCACGGCCCTGCGCATTCCATGCCGCCACCAGGCTTGATTTATTGTAATCCCATGGAGTATAGGGCGCACCACCTGCATACCTGAATTTGACACCAACCTGCCAGTTGTACTTGAACTTCCTGCTCACGGTAAGGTTGAACAGGTTCCGGTTGTCCCAGGACGAAGGAATATACGTCCCTTTATAGTTTGTGAATTCACTGCGAACAAAAGTGTAGGAGAGAATTATATTGAATTTGAACAGGTTGATATCCCTGAACAGGACCTCAAAACCATAGGCCCTCCCCTTGGAATCAGGCACCACCGGTTCATCTCCCGTGATCCCGTAATCGCTCTTCTTGCTTGCAAGGGAAACTGAATCATACAGGGATAAAGGATAATGCTGGTAATACTTGTAAAATCCTTCCAGTGAAACTTTTGCATTGGAATGGTATTGGTATTCCATGCCAAGCACAACATGGTCACAGGAGATATAGCGGATCCCGAGTGAGTCATTAACCAGCCTTCTCCTGTTATCGCGGAATCCAAGAGTAGTATATGCCGGGAGCTGGTAATACCGGCCCGTATTGAAGTTCAGAAACCAGCCTTCAGCAAACTGCCAGGAAGCCGAAAATCTGGGGGAAAACTGAGTCAGTGGATTGCTCATTTTGGCGGAATAGGTATTCCCATCGAACCTCACCCCGAGCGAAAGTTGTATTTTTTCATCAAACAGGCTTCTGCTGACCTGCCCGAAAGCTGAATATTTCCAGAGGTCGAGGAAGGAATTATAATCAAGAACCCTCAAGGAATCCAGGAGATAAATTTTCTGGTAGGTATGATTAGTGTATTTTACATATTCAAGCCCACCTCCATATGTGATCTTCCACCTGAGCAGGTCGGTAACTCCTTCATACCTGAACTTGTTTTCTATTTCCTGGGATTTTACTCTCAGGATAAGGCTGTCGGGAATTTCGATATTCCCGGAATATTTTGTCTCCTCATTGTTCAGCATGTTCCTGCTAAGGACCCATGTATCGTTCCCTTTTCTGCGAAAATGCTTGTAAACGAGTCCTATGGTATAACTCCACTGGTAATAATTGGGAAGATATCCGAGGATGTATTTCTGGTTGTCATCAGGGTTTTTTATCCCGGTATTGAGTTTTGAATTATCCAGAGACCCGATTGAGATCAATGAGATCTGGTCTTTCGGGCTTATACTCCACTTGTACTTCAACTGGTAGTCGTTATAGGTGGGCAGGAAAGGGAGTTTCAACGCGCTGAACAGGAATTGGAGGTATGACCGCCTTACCGAGAACATCAGTGTGGAATTTTTACCGATAGGACCGTTGAGGGTAAGTCCGATGTCACTGGATCCAATAGTGAACCGGCCGCTGAATTTATCTTTATTCCCTTCGATCTGAGTCATCTCAAGCACTGAACTCATCATATTTCCGCGGCTTGCCTGAAATGCACTCGAATACAGATCAACCTGGCGAATGAAATCTACATTGATGATCCCCACCGACCCGCCTGATGCACCCTGGGTGGCAAAGTGATTGATATTTGGGATCTCCACGCCGTCGAGATAAAACCTGTTTTCACTTGGCCCCCCTCCCCTTACCACAATATCGTTCCTGTAAGCGACGGTCTGTGCCACTCCCGGCAGGGATTGAATGACCTTAGAAATATCCCGGTTGGCCCCGGGGCTTTTTTCGATTTCCTGGATGCTGAGGGATTGCACCGACAGCGGGCTTTCCTCTTTTCTCGCGAAAATCGAGGGCCGTACAACGATCGTCTCCAGGTTGACCGATGTTTCGTCCAGGCCAATATCAATAAATACCGGATGGGATTTCGTCACAAGGAAATCTTCAGTGGTTTTTTTTTCATAACCCAGTACTGAGACCTGCAGCCTGATATAACCGGGATCTACCTTTTTCAGAATATAATTGCCGGCTGTGTCGGTTGCAGTCCCGAGTGATGGTTTCCCGTCAACGATGATATTCGCGAACGGGATTCCCTGGTTATCCTTGTGATCGAATATTCTCCCCCTGACTTCCCCGGTCTGACCTGGAGCAGTTTTAATCAGAAGAAGCAATAAAAACAGAATGTATGATGTTTTCCGGATGATCATGCTGGTTTACTATAAAGCAGGTCGGTAATTGAAAATTACCATGCCAAGCCCGGGCAAAGGTAATAATGTTATTAGAACTTCCTCATCAGCAAAAGGTGTTGTATATTTATATGGAAAAACCGGAACCTCTGACCACCTTGTTCTGGTTAAGCTTGACCACTTATTAGTCTGATAATAAATCATTTAAGATAGTCTATTTACGTCGGCTTTGGGTATTCAATCTAACCGGTTTATCCAATCACTCTTCCCCACTTAACGGAAACGCCTTAAAATAATCCTCTGGTAGATAATCTGTCGTAATCATCGTATCCAAATCAGTGACTCTAAATTTGATTTCACTTTCAAGAAATTCACATAGAAAGTTGTGTCCTGTACAACTAACGTTTTCCATTAGTTGAAAACCTTCAATCTAAAGACTTGTTGGGAAAAAGTGAGTGGCCTTTATTAATCTGCCCGTGTAATTCATTGATTATTAATCCCAAATTTAGCTGCGCTGCACACGGAGCCGGAATCGAACATCTGAGTATCTGCTATTAAATTTTTGATTGTAAGTTGAGGATTTCTGAAATGTTATACCTATGTTGTACCAAAAACAAAAAAGGCTGATAAATTATTAATTAGTTCTGCTCTGTTATTTGGTGGTTGCGTTTCAATCGGAATAATCAACCACTAAATTTTAATCTTAAAGGGTAATCGTTGTAAGTGTTTTTCATTCAATTTGCATCATATCACATAGTTATTAAGGGTACAACCTACAATCTTATTTTATATTTTGTTTTATAAAAGAGCAATAATCATTGGATGGAATTGAAGGGGGGGACAGCACAAAAGTTACTACAAATGGTACAACAAATAAAAATCAGCCACTTACAAAACTCTTGCAAGTGGCTAATTGTCAAGTGACTCCGGGGGGATTCAAACCCTCAACCTTCTGATCCGTAGTCAGATGCTCTATTCAGTTAAGCTACGGAGCCGTATTTAAGGTTGCAAAGGTAAATTT
>JBEKST010000051.1:0-14188 GCA_049516815.1 Bacteroidales bacterium
AAGTTGATTTTCACTTCTGGTTGTTCTGAAAGAAGATCGGTTCCCTGCAAGAGCAGTGCATAGCAAGCTTCAGCAGTAGCACGTTCGGTTTTCCAGTCCTGGGTCTGTTTTTGTTTCAGCAACCATATCTTCATTTCATCAACGGACTTCGTATCGGCTGTAATTTCTTCATACGCCTCAATCAAAATGACCTGGGTTTCTATGGGCGCCTGATGCCATTCATAACCACTTTCCGCCGCCCAGTACATGCCCATTTCCGGAGAATGAAGGGCTTTTTCAGAAAGAGATCTCAGAATGGCAGCAGGAACGATATTATTCCCCAACCTGTTTAATGCAAGCCCGATCATACCCTGGCAATAAAGATCATTCTGCAGCCAGTATTTTTCTGCCTGGCGCTGGAAATACTGGAAGGCAACTTTTAAATCGCCATTATCTTTCAAGGGAATATCGGAAAGATAATAACTACGGGCATACAGGTATTGGATCTGCGTCGTGCCAAGATGGTTCTCATCCATCTTTGCAGGATAATATTTTTTGATATTATTGTAATCCTTCACAAGCTCTCCATCAATGTATGCAATGGCCTTGTTCAGCATGTTCCAGGTATCTTTGTCTTCATGGATATTTTTTATTCCAAGATGATCAAGATGCCCGAGGCCGGTAATAATATCCTGTGTGATATGACGGTTTTCGGGCATTCCGTCAAACCATGCCCATCCGCCGGAAGATACCTGCATCTTCTGTAACTTTTTCAGGTTTTGGTCGAGTTTTCCTGAAAGAGTATTCAGGTCGAAAAGAATTACCAACCGCTGTTTCCGCTGCGATTCATCCTTTGCTTCCAGCACCCATGGGGTTTCCTGGAGCAGAGCAGATTTCAGCTGCTGATTTTTTTCGAGGTTCGACAGCAATGCGTCGGGCGTAAGGTTCTTCCAGCTATCGAAGACATGTTTTATTTTCGGATTCGAGTTGGCAATGAACGAAGCAATACTATTGGCATAAAACGAACGGAAAACATTATCTGCATTTGGATAGGCCGGGTCATCGAGGATTGAAAGCGCCTGAACGGCATACCATGCAGGATTCGATGCAAATTCAAGAGTCAGCTTATAATTTTTAAGGGTTTTCTCTGCAGGGAAATTTATCAATTTATTGAATTTGAAATCAAACGAACCCTTTCCCCTCAATGGCAGAGGCAAAGCTTCGGTTACCAGTATGCGGTTTGTAAGGACAGGAAAGTCTTTTTCTTCTCCGTCACTGAAATTGCCGGCCTTAGCAGTGATTCGGTACTGGAGAACAGAAAGTGATGGATCGTTTGGTACGGATAGCTTCCATTGAAATGCCGAACTTTGCCCGGTTGGCAGGGTAAAGGTCTGGGTTTGATTGCTTGAGATCACCAGGTTAACTGTCTTTTGTGTCAATGCATCCGACAACTCCAGAACCACTTCCCCGTTCAATGCCCGCTCACTGAGATTAACCACCTTCGCACTTAAAAAAAGGGTATCACCTTGGCGGACAAACCGCGGCGAATTAGGAAATACCATCAAATCTTTATGGGTCAGGATTTCTTTTTCGGTCAACCCATAGTCTAATTGTTTCGTATAGGCAAACCCAAGGATCTTCCATTTTGTAAGGGACTCCGGCAAGATGAATTTTACATCGAGGTTTCCTGTCGAATCAGTTACAAGCGAAGGAAAAAAAAATGCTGTTTCCCGGAAATCCCTACGGATCTGAATTCCTGCTTGTGTTTTAGCCTTAGGTAGTACTTTTTTCGTTTCCGACGCTTTCCCATCAAGGGTAGGAGGAATACCAGCTGCTGTGTTTAAAGATTCTACAACGATTTCATTTTCTTCAGGATGCTGTTCATTACTAACAGCCATAGATGTCATACCCTTGACTGACCTGTCCATTTTCAACCCGCCAACCCTGTATCCTCCATTCAGACCAAGTCCAAACCAATTAAGCTCTTCATAAGTGGGTGAGAAATATTCCCCGCTGACATAATGCAGCGGATAATATAAACCTGATGAAGTCCGGAATGCCCCGTTGACCTCCCAGGGAAGAGATGAGTAATAATCATGCAAGACAGAAAACGACCAACTGTTAGGTGCAAATACATCCAGAGACGCATCGTACATAGCCGTGAGATATTCAGCCTTCACTCCCTTCTTCGCTGAATCGATAATCCGGATCTTCCATTCTTCATTTTGTCCGGGATATAGTTTATTACGGAAAGTTTCAAATTTGATGTCAAGTTTTTTATTTGTATATGGAACATGAACCAACTCAGCATGCTGGAAAGATCTGTTGTCCCGGATAAAAATAAAATTCACAGAAAAATTTCCCCGGAACTTTTCACGGATCAGAATCTCAACAAGTACCTGATTGTTGCTGAGCTTCAGCCATTGCCGCAAAAAAAGCGTATCATGTACCCGGATCTCATAGAGAACATTTACATTTTCTGCCTTTGAGCCGACCAAAAATTTTACCTTCTCACCAGGCTCACCACTTGTTTTAACCGGGACAAACCAATCGATTTCCTGCACCGGAATCATGGCAGAAGAAGGATCATAAATCACAAATGTCGTCTTTTGTTCAACCTCTTCGCCATAAGGATCTTTTGCTTTCAACGTCAGCAGGTAAGTTCCTTGCGGCAGTATTTTTCCATCCCCCAGCCTCCATTCTCCATCTGCCGACTTTGCAGCAACTTGTGAAAAATAAAATATGGAATCCGTTGCCGTATTGATTTCTTTTTTCAGGATTTCCTGTTCAACCGGCCAGTTGGCTGCGATATTTTCATCTGCATAAACATAGTTCGGGAAGGCAATATGAAATTCTTTTTCTGTCATTCCCATGAGATCTGGTTTGGCCCATGGGCGAAGAAGGAAAAAACGATCAGGTTGACGCAAGCGTTGAATGTTCACGGTGACGGTTGTTGGCGTCTTTCGCCCGTTCAGGTTGGTTGCTGTCAGATGAAACAACGTATCCCGGGCGGGGTCCAGCTTTTCCGGAACATCCATCCTTACCAGCAGTGAAACATAGCCAACAGAGACACTTTCGTTGGCCGATTGTGTTTCCCCATTGATATCGGTCACATCTGAGTAAATTACATAATCGAATACCGGTTTTGAAAATCTATCAATAGAAAAATCCGGAATGGCTTTAAATTTTATTTTAAAGCTGTCATCACTTTCTGTTTTCAGAATACCTTGCATAATTTCTGTTTCCGGAATGGAAGGCATGGGAAACCACCAGCCTCTTCCCCAGAAAGGAAATCGTACCGAACGCACCACCCTGTACTTCACCTCAGCGCCGCCGATGTTGTTCCCGGCATAAGCTATGGCTTTCCCGGTAAGTGTTACGCTGTCGTTGAGGCGGTAATTTCCTTCCATCGGATCGAAGGAAACCTCAAAGGTCGGGCGTTTATATTCCTCAACTGAAATAGTGATTGAACCAGAACCATTCGAAATGCCCATGGTTCCTAGTAACCCCACTTGAGGGATTACATACGACCCGTTGAACGACCCAAATTCATTGGTTGTAAAAATTTCTTCGACAATCTTCTGATTATTTACGTCGGTAAAGGTCGTAGTGGTCTGTACGCCAGGTTTAATGCTGAAGTTATCGCCTTTTTTTTCGAGTAGGATCCCTTTGAAATAAACCGTTTGCCCGGGCCGGTAAATACCCCGGTCGGTGAAAAAGAATGTTTTCAGCGTTGTTTTCTCATGTTGTTCATTCACGGGATATTGATAATAATTTCCGGTCACGAAAAAGTCATCCTTCATCCTCAGGCGCAGGAATATATTGTTGTACGATAAATTTTGTGGCAATGCCGGCATCGAGATAGTTCCGTTTTCATCGGTCACATACTCACCGAACTTCTGATTTTCATACTTCCGCACATTGTAGTTATAGGTATTGTGAAATGCTTCTGCAACGATGTTTTTCAGAGGAAGTCCGGTTTCCCTGTCGAGGATGTAAAAGACCACCTCGCTTTTCTCGTTCCGCTGGCTGATATAACTGATCTGAGTGGAAAAAAAAGAAACCCAGGAGATCACCTGGGTGGCATCTTTGAAATCCGGATCAGAAGAAGCGATGAGGATATAAAATCCAACCGGCAATTCGGGAATGCGGATCTCCATGCTGTGCGACTGGAAATCGCCGTCATTGGGCAAGTCCAGCGACCAGTTTTTCTGAAATGCCAGGCTGGTATAATAAGAAATCAATTCTTCCCTGGAACGGTTCATGGTTTTTTCCCGGTCAACGTCCGGATCTGATTTTGCAAGCCGGAAATAGAGGGTTTTCAGGTTCCTGAATTCGATCATACCCAGGGATGGTTTTTGGGGTATAACCGCATATTCGGCATGGACCTGGAATGCAGATTTTTCGATCTCGTCGGCCAACAACTTACAATTGCTGGCCCCTGTGCTTTCAGGAAACCGTTTTATTGCCAGGTTGCAATATTCAAAAGCCTCCTTCAGATCCCATTTGTATTTCTGGGATTCGGCCGGGTGGTACTGCGAACCCTGTTCTTTGAAAAAAACAGCAATGGCATAAGAGACATCAGTTGAATACGGAAATAACAAGTAAGTTTGTTCCAGTTTTTTCAATGCGTCAAGATACAGGCTGTCTTTTCTATTAATTATGGAATTTTCTTTCAGGAACTGAAAACGATGAATTTCTTCATCGATCAATGCACGTGGATCTTTGTCGGTGGAATGGAAAATTGAAAGATCATGGTACATCTTCAGCGAATATGCAAGAAATGATGAGGAATCTAAAGGTAATTCCAGCTTCAGAACCGTAAACTCATGTGCCTGCCTGAAATAAGAAGACTGATCGAGGGAAAAAGATTCGGCAGAGACCTTGTCAAGGCTTTCATTTCCGGTAAAATAATCCAATACACGCCAGCATAAAAAATCATACAACTTAGGACGATACCCGGTTTTGCTTTTCTCAATCAATTTTACCTCCTTCTTTCCATGAGAATCCGGTTTTATCAGGATGTCATCAAAGTTGCCAATCGGCAAAGACTGCAGTAGTGCGGGGTTCTGAAGGGAAAGAAGATAGGTTTTTACAGTTTTCCGGGTCAGGGTTTTCAGGTCCCAGGTCTGTATGCTGTCTGAAGTGTTATTCAATACCTGTGTCCGGTTCTGGAAACGATAACGGTTATTCTGGTAATATGTTTGATAGATCTCTGCAAGGATGGAATTCAGAATTTGCCGGGCCGGTTCATGTGATTCTTTAATCTCCGTCTGTATTTCCTTGATGGATGCAGCTACCGCATCTTCCCTGTAATCTGCTTTCAGTTTCAGCCGGAATATAACAGCTTTGATGTACTGTGGATCATTCTTCTCCTTTTTCGCCTGGTCGTAGATTTTATTCACGATGATCAGGGCGGATTTCGGAAGACCCAGGTTTGACAATGAATCGACTTTTTTCCATTGGTTAATATAATTATAGCTGACGAGCTGATGAGTTGATGAGTTAGGATGTGGATTTTGAGCAAAAAAAGACAAAACCAGAAAAAAAAACACAAAGCTTAAGATAACAGGTTTTATTTTCATAGAAATGGGGATTTTAATATGCAATAATAAGAGAAACGGCGGAGGAATGCAAAGATTGTACCGTTTTAAAATACTGTAAGTGGGGAAGAATAATCTGCATGAATCCGGGAAAAATCTGCAGTAACCTGCCTGCCGGCAGGCAGGTCTGCGAGAAATTCCTTTAAAATCACTTAGAATTACCAATCAATGAAGTAATCGGGTTCGCCAGTCCTTTGTAATCGGTTAATTCGAGTTTCACCGAACCTACAATAACTGCGGATCTTGCCAGGATCGGGATCCGGTTCTGGTCGTCGGAGACCCAAATATCCATCGGATAAGGTTGGCTGAATACATTCCCGGTTGCCACCATTGGTTTAAATCTCAAACAACGGAACTTTCCAAAGTCAGTTTGCACTCCTTCACGCCCTGCAAATTCGATTAGAGATACATATATAGAATCGTCTAGATAAAAATTCACGGGAAAACGATCGCCTACTTTGAGATTGGAAAAATCAAGTGTCCGGCAATAATAAAAGGCAGAAAGAATATCATGAGTGCCGGTTTTCATTTTTTTGTTGGTCTTATGGCTGGAAAAGTTTCCGGAATATTGGTTGAATCGTACTTCGTCATCTACTGTATACTTCCCTTCATGCGTATTGCGGATAAATAACCAGGGAACAAGATATTCCTCATCCATGTATGATTCAAACCAGTCATTGACTTTATAAAAAAAATTAAACGCACCCTTCGATTTTCCTTCGCCTATGATGTGAAATGTGCTCCGTCCGTCGATTTTTTTATCCTCGAATTTAACTTCAAGTGTAGCCACACCGGCCAAGACTTTCCCTGTCATAAAAGAATCGTAATAAGCCTTGAATTTCAGCCTCTCGCCGCGGATGAATGACGCATTCCGGACCGGCACCAATGACTGGGCATTGATAATGAAGAATGAAGAATGAAGAATGAAAAATACAAAAATCAAAAACCGGGGAACAGGCTTCATTGTTAAATCACGATATTAATAATTTTTTTCGGTACCACGATAATCTTCCTTGGTGGCTTACCCTTCAGCCATTTTTCAGTTTCCGGGGCCTTCAGGACAGCCTGTTCGATCTCGGAAACAGCCAGGTTCAATGAAAGTTCCAGCTGGAACCTCATCTTTCCATTAAACGAAACAGGATAATGAAAAGTATTATCAACAGTAAATTCTTCATTGAATACGGGGAAAGTAGCATATGTTATAGTGTCGGAATGTCCGAAATTCTCCCATAACTCTTCTGCCATGTGCGGGGCATAGGGCGCGATCATGATCACAAGCGGTTCAAGAATCGCACGCTTACTGCATTTCAGTTCGGAAAGTTCATTCACGCAGATCATAAAACTTGATACTGCCGTATTGAACGAAAAACGCTCGATATCATCCTGGGTCTTCTTAATGGTTTTATGCAGGATCTTCAATTCTTCTTTTGTCGGTTCTTCATCGGTTACTGAAAATTCATTTTCCCGGTCATGGTATAACCTCCAGAACTTACGGATAAAACGAAAAACACCTTCTATTCCATTGGTATCCCAGGGCTTCGATTGCTCAAGTGGACCCAGGAACATCTCATACAGCCGCAGGGTGTCGGCACCATAACGCGCGATGAGGTCGTCGGGATTTACGACATTGTATTTAGATTTTGACATCTTTTCAACCTCGGGTTTTAAAGTAACAGCAGTATCAAGAAATAAATGTTTGTAAGGTTGAACTTTGTCTTCAAATATTTGATATTGCATCGGAAAAAGAGATCTTATTTCTTGTTTAAATTCTTCAAAAGAAACAATTTTATAATTGGAAGAAAACGAATACTGCTTTTTACATTCTTCAAATTTTTCTTTCGTTAGGATTCCCTCCTCTACAAACTCGATAGGAATATTTACCCAAATAGTCTTACCAAAACCAATTTCTTCATATGGAAAATCAGATGGCAAAATACTGCCGGATTTACTTTCGGATAAAAGTTTTTCAATTGTTCCATGAAATAATATTTGGGCTTTTTGACTTATCCCCTGGATCATTCCCTGGTTGATAAGTTTTTTATATGGTTCATCTTTACACACCAGCCCGATATCAAAAAGGAATTTATTCCAGAACCGTGAATAAATCAGATGTCCGGTAGCATGTTCGGCGCCGCCGAGGTAAAGATCTACATCCTGCCAGTACTGATTGGCTTCCCTTGAGAAATATTCATCATTGTTCTTCGGATCCATGTAGCGTAAGTAATAGCCGCTCGATCCTGCAAAACCAGGCATGGTGCTGGTTTCGTAAGGATATCCTTCCTCCGTTTTCCAGTTCTTTGCACGTGCGAGAGGTGGCTCTCCGGTTTCCGTCGGAAGATATTTATCCACATCCGGAAGCAGCAGCGGAAGTTCGGATTCGTCGAGCACGTAAGCGATCCTGTCTTTGTAATAAACCGGAAAAGGCTCGCCCCAGTAACGCTGCCGGCTGAAAATGGCATCACGGAGCCGGAAATTCACCGTTCCTTTTCCGATCTTCATATCTTCCACCTTACGGATCACGGCAGAAACAGCCCCTTGAACCTTTATTCCATTGATGAATTCCGAATTGATCAGGATCCCGTCTTTGGCATCATAGGAGCTTTTGGAAATATCTCCTCCCGAAACCACTTCCACGATCGGCAGGTTGAAATACTTTGCAAAATCATAATCCCGGCTGTCGTGAGCCGGAACAGCCATAATGGCGCTGGTGCCATATCCTGCCAGCACATAATCGGCAACCCATATCGGAATTTTTTTCCTATTCAGGGGATTCAGGCAGTAAGCCCCGGTAAATTCCCCTGTTATTTTTTTCACTTCCGACATCCGCTCACGTTCCGAACGGTTCTTTGCCCACTGAAGGTAATTTTTTATAGCGGAAAGCTGTCCAGATGTGGATATAGTTTCGGCGAGCTCATGTTCAGGTGCGATCACCATGAAAGTAGCCCCGAAAATAGTATCAGGCCGTGTCGTGAAAATATCCAGTTTATAAGTTGTATTCTCAATGGGGAACTCAATCTCGGCGCCTTCCGAACGTCCGATCCAATTCTTCTGGATCTCTTTTAAAGATTCCGGAAAATCGATCTGTTCAAGGCCGTCAAGCAGGCGTTGCGCGTATGCAGTGATGCGCAGGAACCACTGTCGCATGAGTTTGCGTTCAACAGGATGACCACCACGGACAGAAAAACCTTCCTTAACCTCATCATTGGCAAGCACTGTCCCCAATTCCGGACACCAGTTTACCATGGCATCGCTCTGGTAAGCCAGCCGGTAATTCATCAGGAGTTCACGCTGTTCTTTTTCCGGGAATGATTTCCATTCCGAAGCAGAAAAAATTCCATCCCAGTTTTCGCCAAGGGAAGGATATTTGCTCCGGAAACTTTTGTTCCAATCGGCTGTCATTGATGCATGAACCGTGGCATTTCCCGAGGATTCAAAAACCCCGATAAGTTCAGCAACAGGTTCTGCTTTCTGTGTTTCCAGGTTATACCAATGATTGAAAAGCTGAATGAAGGTCCATTGTGTCCATTTGTAATATCCCGGGTCGCAGGTTTTAACTTCCCTGTCCCAGTCATACGAAAAACCAATCTTATCCATTTGTTCACGATAACGCGCAACATTCTTTTCAATGGTGATCGCAGGATGGGTGCCGGTTTGAATGGCATATTGTTCGGCCGGCAGCCCGAAGGCATCATATCCCATTGGATGCAAGACATTATAACCCTTCAACCGTTTATATCGAGAATAAATATCGGAAGCAATATATCCCAAAGGATGCCCAACATGCAATCCCGCCCCGGAAGGGTATGGGAACATGTCGAGTACATAGAATTTCTGTTTTGATGGATCAATCTCTGCCCTGAATGTTTTATTCTTCATCCAGGTTTCCTGCCATTTCTTTTCGATCTCTGAAAAATTGTACTCCATTGTAATCAAGTTGACGAATTGATGAGTTTGTGAGCTGACGAGTTAAAAAATCCGGCAAATTAACAGATATTTTCTGCGAAGTTAGGGAAAACCGGGGAAATAAGAATCGGATCGGGAGAATGCAGGAATTCAGAATTCAGAAATGAATTTTCGATTTAATCACGTAACACTTTTTCCCATTTTTCGGCTATATCTTTTTTTGAGGTGTTGGGACTTTATAGACGGGGAAGACAAGCATATTTCCGATTTCATGATCTTAGAGTTCCGATTGAATTATGAGATTGACGATCGACGATTGATATTTTGAAAAATAGTAAATCGTAAATCAAAAAATCCATTCAAAAATCGTAAATCGTCCAATCGTAAATCATACTATATCCCCAGCACCTCAAAATAAGATTTCGCCCATTTTTCTAATTTCCTCTTTCAGATTAAAAAATTCCATTAAATTCGCTTTTTCATTTCGGTATCATGGCCCGACAGGAGGATAAATTTTATAACCGGAAGATCCGGACATCCCATTTTTCAACGGTTATCAGCATTACCCTTGTACTCTTCATGCTCGGTTTATTGGGACTGCTCCTGCTTAACACTAAAAAGCTTTCGGATTATGCCAAAGAAAACATCGGGTTTTCCATCATGATCAAAGAAGGAGTAAAGGAAGCCGGAATCATGGCATTCCTGAAAAAACTCGATACGGAAAAATATGTCAAATCAACAGAATACATTCCGAAAGAAAAAGCCGCTGTTCAGCTAAAAAAGGAACTGGGAGAAGATTTCATCGGATTCCTGGGCTATAACCCCTTATTGCCTACAATCGACCTTCGTTTGAAAGCTGAATATGCCAACCTCGAAAGCGTGAGTAGGATTGAGAAGAAACTACTTGCCAATCCGGAGGTGAAAGAGGTATTTTATCAAAAAGATCTGCTGGAGATGGTCAACCAGAACATGGAGCGCATCAGCCTGATCATCCTCGGTTTCAGCGCTGTTTTGATGATCATCGCCATAGCACTGATCAACAATACTATCCGGTTATCGGTTTATTCGCGGCGTTTTATCATCCGCACCATGCAGCTGGTAGGCGCGACCCGCGGTTTTATCCGGAGGCCTTTCATCCGCAACGGAATTATCGACGGCTTAATCAGCGCCATATTTGCAATAGGGTTTCTGATGGTGGTCATCTATTTCCTCTTCCAGGAGATCCCGGAACTCATCCAGATTGTTGATCTGAAGCTTTACATAGGCCTTATCATCTTCGTTCTTTTGCTGGGGATCCTCATATCGTGGTTCTGCACCTGGCTGTCGGTGAGAAAGTACCTGCGGATGAAAACCGATAAATTATATACCTGATTGAAAAAAATCCCGTAATTTTGAACCGAATTTGAATCATAACATGGAAAAGAAAATAAAAAAAACAGTACCGAACAAACCTTCTATCCCTGCTGCAAAACCTCATACGGCCCCCGCAACAAAAACAACTATACCCCCTGTGAAAACCGGTGAATTTGCTTTCGGAAAAGAGAATTACCGTTTGCTTTTTATCGGCCTTGCATTCATCGTGCTGGGTTTCATCCTTATGATCGGCGGGGGATCGAAAGATCCCAAAATATTTAACCCGGCAATCTTCAATTTCCAGCACATCACGCTGGCTCCGATCCTTGTCCTCACCGGGTATGTGATAGAGATCTTTGCCATCATGAAGAAACCGAAAGATTGATATGTCCCTCATACAGGCCATTATCCTCGCCATCGTTGAAGGGATAACCGAATTCCTCCCTGTTTCTTCCACCGGGCACATGGCGCTTGTGGCATCGTTCATGAACATTGAAAAAAATTCATTTACCAAACTTTTTATTGAAAATATCCAGTTCGGCGCGATTATTTCCGTGCTCCTGATCTACTGGCGTAAATTCATTGATTTTAAATCCTATCGATTTTACCTGAAACTGCTGATCGCCGTTATTCCCTCCGTCATTGTGGGATTGCTGATCAAGAAGTACATCGATAAAGTGCTTGGAGAGCCTGTTTTCATTGCAATTGTGATGTTCCTTGGCGGGATCCTCCTGATTTTCGTGGATCAATGGTTTAAAGGATCAACCCTTGAGAAGGAAGAACAGATCACCTATAAAAAATCATTCGTAATCGGATGTTTTCAACTTCTGGCCATTATATTTCCCGGCTTCAGTCGCAGCGCAGCAACCATCATCGGGGGAATGCAGCAAAAACTGACCCGAAAACTGGCTGCTGAATTCTCTTTCTTCCTTGCCGTTCCCACACTTGCCGGCGCATTCGCCAAGAGTCTCTGGGATGCATACAAAAAAACGCCGGAAATCCTGGATCACCACAATGTAATGATGCTGATAACAGGGAATGCCATTGCATTTATCATTGCAATAATTGCCATCAAGGCATTCATAGCTTACCTGACCAAACACGGGTTCAGAATATTCGGTTATTACCGTATCATCGTTGGGTTGGCAATCATTCTTCTTCTTGTCTTCGGAAAAGGAATAATGCTATTATAAAAACCGAAATAGTTCTCGCAGACCTGCTTTCCGGCAGGCAGGTTTCCGCAGATAAAACGTTGATTCACGCTGAATCTATTTCTGCTTGTTTTATCAAGATGTATTAAAATAAAACAATTTGATTTTTTCTCTGCGAAAATCCGTGAATAAATATGCGATAATCTGCGAGAAAAAATAAAATCAATCGGGGATATGGATTTTGATTTCGAAAAAGGGGAGATCCTGCTTGTTGATAAGCCATATAAATGGACGTCTTTCGACGTTGTCAACCTTGTCCGGAACTATTTTCGGAAACAACTGGGAATAAAAAAAATTAAAATCGGCCATGCCGGTACCCTCGACCCTTTAGCCAGCGGACTGCTGATCCTTTGCACCGGCAGGATGACCAAACGGATTGAGGAATTCAAGGAATTTGACAAAGAATATATCGGAACATTTGTCCTGGGCGCTACCACGGCCTCTTTCGACCTGGAAAAAGAAATCGAATGCCGTTATCCCTGGGAACATATCACCAAAGAGGAAATCCTTGCTGCCATGGCGAAGCTCACCGGCAGCTATGACCAGCTTCCACCGGTTTATTCCGCAAATAAGATAAAGGGGAAAAGGGCCTATGATTATGCCCGGGAGGATCAGGTAGTGATCATGCAACCTAAACGTATCACCATTTCAGCCTTTGAAGTTCAGGAAATAAATCTGCCGCAGATCCATTTCCGGGTTTCCTGCAGCAAAGGAACATACATCCGTGCGCTGGCGCGGGATCTGGGGGTAGCGCTCAAAACAGGAGCCCATCTCAGTGCGCTCTGCCGCACGCGCATCGGCCCCTATCATTTGCGTGATGCCTATGATATCGAGGATCTGAAATCAGAGATCAGAGATCAGAGATCAGAAATGCAGAATGATGAAAACAATAAGCAGAATTATGAATAAAGTATCAAGCATTCAGCATCCAGTATCCAGCATCCAGGATTTTCTATCTTTGTAATAAGAACAAAACTCCGGATATTTCTTTTAATTCTTTTTCAATGAAAAAAATTCTCCTTTCCTCGTTGTTGGTTTTCGTGATCGCTTCCGTCCTTGTTGTGGAATATAAGCATTCAAAGGCCTTCCAGCGTGCACGATTCGAATCCTTCCTGAAACAAGAGTACCACAACCTGCCACATCCCACCACCAAAGAAGAAAAAAAGACCACAACTGATCAACCCGACATGGCAGCGTTGCAGGATTATTTCATGACTATTGACCCTGCCACGGGAACGATCCCACGCGAGCGTCTCTATCAGGCATACCTTGAAACCCAGAACATAATGAAAAAGAAAAGTTCCGGAACTTCCATCACCTGGACCAGTTATTCTTCAGATATGGGTGGCCGCACCCGTGCGATTATGTACGACCCCAACGACCCTACACATCATAAAGTATGGGCAGGGGGCGTAACAGGCGGACTCTGGTACAACACAAACATTACGAATCCAAATCAATCGTGGGTGCCGGTGGGGGACTTCTGGCCAACGTTGGCCATCCGATGCATCACCTATGATCCGAACAATTCTTCTATTTTTTATATCGGAACAGGGGAAGCTGAAACTGCCATCCAAACCTACCGTGAATCTTCCGGCCTTGGTGATGGCATTTGGAAATCCACCGATGGCGGAGTCACCTGGAACCTGCTAAGTTCCACCACCGGCTTCGCTTATGTTCCCAGGATCGTTGTGCGAAATGAAAGTGGCAACAGCGTGATCTATGCTGCGGTAGTTTCGGGTTTATACCATGGAATCCATAACAGCCTTCCATCCGACGGCCTCTTCCGTTCAACCAATGGCGGAACTACATGGACTCAGGTTTTACCGGACATTACTGGATATACTGTTCCCTATTCTCCTTCGGATGTAGTTCTTGGGGCTGACGGAAGGATATTTGTAGGGACCATGCCTAACCTGGATGGAAACGGAGCAGCAGTACTACTTTATTCTGATACCGGCTTGCCCGGATCGTGGAATGTAAATACAACTTACAGGAATCAAATCCTTGCCGATAGCGTCTATAACATACCTGGCCGCGTGGTCTTTGGCTGTGCCCCATCAAACCCGAATATAGTTTATGCGCTGGTGGCATCGGGGGTGATCAGTCCCGTAAATAATTTCAAATACTTCTATTGTT
>JBEKST010000052.1:0-14147 GCA_049516815.1 Bacteroidales bacterium
GCATTTGGTTTTGGTAAAGTTTTTGCAACCTCCCTCCATCCCTGTACAAATTCATTTTCCTCAATAGCATTCATGGGGCTTCCATGTCCGACAAACAGCACAGGCATCTGCGCTGTGCTCGTAAATGGTTCTGAAATTATATTTAATTCTTTGATTGCCATTACTATTCCCACAAATGTTATTATTACGAATGAGTGTAGAAATTTCTTTCCATCAATTGATATTAAAAGCTAATTGAGAAGTTTCAGGTTCTTTATTGTCGATTAAAAATATCACAAAAAGCAGCCAACGATAATATAAACTGGGAGATAAACTCTTTTGTTTTTTTGTCTTTCAGGTCACCTTTTTCATCAAATTTAGTATTTGCTTGTGCAATCATGATTTCAGGTTTGTTCATCACATAAGCATTTAAAAACACCATCATCTGTCGTAAGTGATACTGTGCTCTCACCGTCCCAAGTAAACCGGGACTTGCACCCATTATTCCTACTGGTTTCATATCAAATGGTTTCTTAGGAGATCGGGAAATGATATCAATAGCATTCTTGAGTACCCCGGGAATCGAATAATTGTATTCAGGTGTAACAAAAATGACTGCATCGGCTGCCTTAATGGCATCATTCAGTTTTTCGACTCTATCAGGAAATCGTTTTTCATGTAAATCGAAGTTGTAAAAAGGCACATCTGCAATGGACAAATGTTCAATGATAATATTCCCGGGTGTAATCTTTTGCGCAGCTTTCAAAGCCATTGTATTATATGAACCTTTTCTCAGGCTACCAGATATGGCGACAAAACGATACTTGTCTTTCATTTTTAACATTATTTCATCGGAACGTCCATCAGTAAAAATTCTGCATTGCTGTCGGCGTGGATAGAAATTTTATCAGTGTTCCAAATTCCGAATCCGTCCCGAGATTTTAATGGCTGACCATTGATGGTGATCTCTCCACTCAAAATAAAAGCATATACTCCATTCCCTTTTGCTTTGATATCGTAGTCGGTACTGACTCCTTTGTCGAATTTCCCCAAATGAAACCATGCATTTTGATGAATCCATACTCCGGCATCATCTGGATTGGGAGATAGTATTTGCTGTAACTTATTATGACGGTCGGCAATATTTAAAGTGATTTGATCGTATCGGGGAGTGACATTTTTCTTATTGGGGAACACCCAGATTTGAAGAAACTTTACCGGTTTATCCTTGTTCTTGTTATATTCACTGTGTGTAATTCCGGTGCCCGCACTCATTACCTGCACATCGCCATGATTGATCACGCTTATATTTCCCATGCTGTCTTTATGTTCCAGATCACCTTCTAAAGGGATGGAAATGATTTCCATATTGTCGTGCGGATGAGTTCCAAATCCCATTCCGGGTGCTACCGTGTCATCATTCAAGACCCGCAACAGGCCAAAGTGTACCCGTTCGGGGTTGTAATAATTAGCAAAGCTGAAAGTATGCCTGCTATGAAGCCAGCCATGGTCAGCATCACCACGAGTTTCAGCTTTATGAAGAATTGTATTTGCCATTTCTATTTTTCTGAAATGATTATATTTTGTATGATTTAATTGATTAAAACAGAGTTTGGCTTTCATACTGAACTCTGTCATTGTTTTGGTTGAATTGATTTATTTACTTAATCCTAATTGATTCATGTAAGTCTGATTATCCCAGAATAAAGATTCTTCAAACATAATTCCGTCTTTCCAATGTCCTATTGTACACATCGGTAATCTGAATGATTTTCCTGTTGGTTGAATAAATTTTCCACCGCCGATAGGCATAGGTTTGGTGAAAGTTCCTTCCATCACACCGGTTACAGCAGTCCATTCGCCATTACTGCTGCCGAAGCGGACAGGATGTTGTTTGATCCTGGTATCGGGAGCATAAACGAACATGGCACTCAGATCCTGAATATGCTTTTCAATACCAACCGTATAATGTCCGTCGGGCCAGTTTACTTTAACGTCTTTGGAATGGCTTTCATGTAACCTAACCCACTGCTGATTGCTGAACACGGTGTAGTCAAGTGTATCAAATGTTACAAGGTTCTTTGCAAGCACTTCATTGCCGGCGGTCATTTTTTTAATCTGATTCCTTAGAGAATCTATTTCAGTTTTACTCACAGTGACTTTGTCGCCACAGTTGGTGCAACTGATGAAGGTGGCCATTAATGCAGCGATTGCAAGTGCTGCAAATGCCTTGATGGAAATTTTCATTGTTTTCATTTTGATTGTTTTATTTGTGATCATCGAATTTGTTTATTGACGGTGTAAAGTTACACACACTTTCAGTGCAGTGGGTAATAGTATTCGGTTAAAGTGTTGTGATTTCAGGAAATAAGTCTATTCATTTCTTCACGGAACTCGGTAGGGGTCTGACCTGTTTTTTTTGAAGGTAATGTTTTACGTTTTTTGCAAACTTGTTCCGTATCGGTATAACATGATATTTATCTATACGCGGCTTTATCAATTTCAGAGATCGATTTCAATTTCCGTGGCGGATCCAGGTATTTATCCAGGAAAGAATAGATCTTCAGTCGTATCTGTTTTGCAATGCGGGTATCGATGCGGTCGAAGGAGTGTCCGCCTTCCACATCTTTGAAAATTTCATATTCAAATTGCTTTCCTTCGGCTTTTAACGCCTGTATGAGGTGTTCGACTTCCAGTACATTGACATCATCATCGTTGGTATTGGTATGGATTAGCAACGGGGTTTTAAGTTTTTGCGCATTCCATGCAGGGGAACGCTTCCGGTACTCTTTGATATCCGCCTTTGCATCTTTACCCAAATGGTAATCTGCAGAGAACAGTTTCCGGTACTCGTCATCCGAATACCCCATTCTTGCTACCAGGTCACTGACGGGATTTCCCGCAAAGCAAACCTTATATTTCTCCGGGTGGTCGAACACGCACATCAGCGCGATCATCCCGCCATGGCTCCAACCGATTATACCAACGCGAGTGCTATCGACTATTTCGTAATTCCTTACCATATAATCCCGGCTGGCGTTCACATCATCATTCTCCAGTCCGCCATAATCGATCTTTTCATAAAAATCTTTTCCATAACCGGTACTTCCGCGGTATTCAGGCGCAATCACAATGTACTGCTGCGCCATAAGTTCACGGATGATGTGAGTATGGTATGTTGTAAAATCGGCATGAACACCTCCGTGAGGGAGTACCAGCAGCGGGTATTTTTTATCCGTTTTGATATCTTTCGGGATGAAGATATAGCAATAGAACTTCACCGGGTTATCAACGCCCATGGCGGTAGGGTTTTTCACTTGTTTTTCTGATATAGGCGGACCAGTAATATAGACTTTATCAATAAATGCAACATCGCCGACCCGGTTGTACCAGTAAATATCGTCTATCGTTTTTTGCAAGCTGGATATATCATATCCCATCGATTCGATCTTATCTTTGATGTCTTTCAGTGAACTGTCGGCATTCTGGGCGATCCCCTGGCAAATCATTGCAAACAATAAAACGGATAAAAAGATTGATCTTTTCATGGCGGTAAGAATTGGATAAACAAAGATAAATGATTAACCGACGAACTAACGTGGATACGCCGTCTAAATTGATTATCATCAGATTTAATATTTAATTCATCTGCTAGTTACAAATTATTAATTTTACAAAAAAAAACATGAAAAAATCATCTTTTCTTCTATGTATTATAATGCTGATCAGCATCAGCGCTTCATTTGCACAAGCCATCCATTCCGGTTACAGGATCGCAAATAAGATTCACATCGATGGTGATGGAGGTTGGGATTATCTTACAATGGATGATTCCAACTCAAGGTTATATATCTCTCACGGAACGATTTGTCAGATTTTGGATGTCAACGGGAAAAAAGTTGTAGGGACTATCCCCGACACGAAAGGAATTCATGGAATTGCCCTGGCAAGAGATATCAATAAAGGATTTACCAGCAATGGCCGGGACACTTCGGTGACGGTCTTTAACTTGAAAACGCTCCAGGTCATTATGAAAATCAAAGTGACAGGAACTAATCCGGATGCCATACTTTATGATCCTTTTTCGCACAAAATTTTTACGTTTAACGGGAGAAGTTCAAATTCCACTGTGATTGATGCAAATACAAATAAAGTGATCGGAACTATCGTACTTCCCGGCAAACCTGAATTTTCTGTTACCGATGGAAAAGGGAAAGTCTTTGTAAATATTGAAGATAAGAGCCAGGTGTGTTGGATCAATCCTGTGACGTTACAAGTTGAAAAAACATGGTCTATTGCACCCGGTGAAGAACCAAGCGGTTTAGCGATAGATTGCAAGGAGCATCGGCTATTTGTTGTTTGCAGTAACAAATTAATGATCGTTTTGGATGCGGATAACGGAAATGTTGTTTCTAAATTAGACATTGGAGAAAGAGTTGATGGAGTTGCATATGATCCAATTCTAAAACGGGTTTATAGTTCTAATGGAGATGGAACTATGACCGTTGTTCAGGAAGAAAACAAAGACACATTTAAAGTCATAGAAAATTTCGCTACTCAAAAAGGGGCAAGGACTATTGCGGTGAATCCGAAAACACATCGAATTTATTTGCCTGTTGCAGAATATGAAGCAGCACCGGCAGCAACAACAGATAATCCCCGTCCCCGGCCTGCCATCAAAGCAAATTCATTTATGATCCTTGAAATAGAACCGATCTAGTTTATTCGTAACGCGTAACGCATAACGCGTGACGCGGCTCCGGTATTCAGTTAAGATACCATCACAAATATCTTTAATTTTGTAAGCCACACACAATCCTTCGTTCCGTGAGTAAGAAAAAACGGGTCAAATTCCCCAAATACCAGGTATTTAAGCATACAACTGAGTCGAAGAAAAAAAATATGGTCGGTTCTAACCCTGAGGTCCTGAAAATAAAAGCGATACATGCTGCGCTGAACCCGACTTACATTTCGAACAGCACCGGGTCGGATGAAACCTTATTCCAGTATACTCTTATTCCAGGAAAATCAAGCGGGGAATAGTCAAAGGATCATCAACAAAAATCTTAAAACGAGCCCTTCAGTCTTACAAATATGGAAGTCTGCAAAAACCTGACAAGAGCCGGGTCGTATGACTGAAAAGATTGTGCTATTACCGAAAGGTCAAGGTTGTTCATGAGTGAGAACGTAAAAGTCGGGATGATGAAAATCATGCGGTTTGAAGGATTGTATATGCCTGCAAGCGAAAGATTGATCAGCGGAGTGGCCGGATAAGAGATATTACCGAAAATTGAAAAACCGTTCAGGAATGGATTCTTTGCATTCAGAAGCCCGGGATTATATTGGTTGGTCAGGATGTTAGAGGAATTTACGGAATTCGAATTGTAAAAACCCTCAAATTGGATAAATATCGAATTTCTGAATGTGTAATCATATTCCACTGAAGAAAGAAATACCCCGGTTGTATCGCCAAAATGCTTCAGGGGCCGGAACCAGCTCATCTCCCCTTTAAATCCACCTTTTGCGATCTGTCCGGCCCATCCTACTCCCAGCACAAGATCGTTCTGGGTATATACCCCACCCAGTCCCTGGAAATCATATCTCCAGTGATTGAAGCGGTATAAACCTGCAGCGGTGATTTTTTGGTTTTTATCAGTTTTGACGGCAATTTCAGCTTTTGAAGACGGGCCGGTAAAATACTGTAACTTTATTGCATCACTGCCGGGTTTTTCTTCATAATCAAAATCAAAATAGGAGTAAGTATTGAAAATATCATTGGGGTTCCATACATAGGTCTGGCTCCAGTTTATCCGTTGCCGCCCGGCAGTGACCTGGAAATTGTTGCAGGTATAATCAAGCCAAACCCTGTCGATGGCGGCATTCAGGACATATGATTTCCCTTCGAAAATGTTCCACGACATGTTCACAAGTCCGTTGTCATTGGCAATAAAATTTTTATACTGCGGATTCAAACTTGTGAGTTCTCCCCAATAAAATCGGTTTCTCTCTTCCAGACAGAAAGTAAAACTCTTCGAAAAGTTCCATTTTAAGTTAAGACGGTTATGGATAAGGTTGCTGGTCACCCAATCTTGATTGATATTATGGATGATCAGTGTTTGCATGTCTTTCACATACCCGTTGAATGACCAGTTTCGCTCTTTCTTTTCCACGACCGAGTCCTGTGAGAAGACATTAAAAGCAATGGAAAATAAAAGAAGAACCAAGGTCGAGTTAACCAAAAAGTTTTTATTTTTCGCAGATTCACGCAGAAAAAAACGCAGATTCACGCAGATGGTTGATTTTATATGTATTATTTCTTGCGAAATCTGCGAATAAATCTGCGAAAATCTGCGAGAAAAATTCATTTTTTTTCTTTTAGTCAATCCTTAAAGGGGATGAGGTGATTGGGTTTATTACCCATATTTTTTTAACTGGAATATTTAATTCTTTGAAACATCCCCGACGATCTTCCCGTCTTCAAGCGTAATGACCCTCCTGGCTTTTGCAACAACTCTTGCATCATGCGTGGAAAAAATAAACGTAATATGTTCTTCTTTATTCAGCTTTTCCATGATCCCCAGGAGGTTTTCTGCCGATTTTGAATCCAGGTTGGCTGTAGGCTCATCGGCAAGGATAAATTTCGGTTTCGAAGCCAGCGCCCTTGCAACTGCTACCCTTTGCTGCTGGCCTCCCGACAACTTGTTAGGCCGGGTATTGACTTTATCGTCTAACCCAACAGATTTGAGTAATTCAAATGTTCTTTTATCCCTTCGTTCTTTACTTACTCCCTGTAATTGCATGATGAACTCTATATTCTCCTTAGCAGTCAGCACGGGAATAAGGTTGAACGACTGAAAGACGAAGCCGATATTTCTCAGCCTGAAATCAATCAACTGTCTTGACTTTAATCCTGTGATATCGGTGTTGTCAATCATGATCTCACCGCCGGTTGGTGAATCAAGTCCGCCCAGCAGGTTCAGCATCGTTGTTTTTCCCGAGCCGGAAGGTCCCACGATACTTGTAAATTCGCCCTGTTTGAAAGCCAGGTCTATACCGTTCAAAGCATAAACCGGTATCGTTTTCGCATCATATACTTTGCTCAGGTTTTTGATTTCTATTATGTTCATTGTTGTTACTAATTTTTATCGTTGTTACTATAAAAGGCATTAGGCATTAGGCAATAAAAACTTAACACTTTATACTAATTCATTCTCTTTTCACTTTTCACTTTTCACTTTTTATTCCACCCTTATTGCTTCCACAGGTTTTAATTTCAATGCCTTTCGCGCCGGCATAATCGCCGCAAGAATTGCCGTACAGAATATCATCAGGGTGAGATTGAGATATAAATCTTTTTTAATGAACGGGTAAATCTTTGGATCAAATCCATAGGCTTCAAGGCCTTGTGACATGGATGACAAGTCAATCCCTTTCTGATGTAAGTAAGCTACCAGGAATGCACTTATGATCATTCCGATGATGCCCCCGATAACTGTCAGAAAAATTGTTTCCAGCATGATCATCCTGAATACCTTGGATTTGCTCATCCCCACCGCCATCAGCATCCCAAGCTCCCTGGTGCGCTCAAAGACGATCATCAGCATCGTATTGACAATACCAAAGGCCAAGGCAAATAAAATGATACCAAGGATGACGTAAACCTCTGTTGCAATAGCCGAAGATATAAGTCCCATTTCAGGCCGGAGTTCTATCCAGTTCCGGATATCAAGACCAGGCAACCTGCTTTTCAGCAAAGCTTCCACCGCCGGGATCTTATCAATATCATTCAGGATGATCGCAATCTCCTGGCATTTACTATCTGCCCCGGTAAGAATGTTAAGACCGCTCTTTCTGATAAATACATTTGTTTCGTCAAACACATTATTCGCTGTCTGGAAAATACCGTTGACAGAGAACGCTGCTTCAGTCAGGTTGCCATCTATGTTCTGAAAACGTATTACTATTTTCGACTTCAATCTGACCTTAAGCTTATCGGCAAGTTTCCGTCCTATAATAATCTGGTTCTTTCTGCTTCCGTTGAAGTATCCACCACCCGTGTCTGGAATTGTGGAGTACAGGCTGCTTACTTTCTTTTCCTGCATTGGGTCGACTCCTACAATCTGTACTCCGGCCACTGAATTAGGAGAAGCTACCATCCCGGTGATCCTGATTCTTGTACAGACTGCCTTTACATCAGGCATTTTCGAGATAATTCCTGCAATGCTGTCGGCATGGGAGATAAAATACTGAGACTCAAAATTCTTAAGGAACTCAGGGTGGTGGATCTGGATATGGGAAATTTCATTATTGATGTCCATCCTGACCTTCTGATCAACCATCCCGGTTATGATAGAGGCTGCAAGTATCCCTCCGATCAGGCCCAGCGTTACTGAGATGATTACGATCAGGCTCCTTACCTTATTTCTCCAGACATTCTTGAATGCAATCCTAAAGATCATGATACTATTTTTATTTATGAAGAGATTCAACAACCCTCAGTTTAATGGCCTTCCTGATTGGGTAAATACAGGTTAGCAACACGATTACCAACACAATGATTACATTCGATACGATAAATCCGGGTTTTATTGCCAGGGGCATCAGTGGTTCAATTCCAAAACTTATAAACGCCTGGGCCATACTCCCCCATAAATGGACTGGGTAGATGTTGAAATAAACCATGATGGGCATTGCAGTTACAACTCCTGCAAGGGTTCCTGTGAGGCCGATAAACAGCATCTCAAGCACCAGGATTAAAGCCAGCCTGGTTTTCTGCATGCCCACCGAAACCATAACCCCAAACTCTTTAGTGCGTTCGTTGGTCATCATAATCACGGTTCCGAAAATACCGAAACCCACAATCATGTAAAGAATTGTAATGATGATCATCCCACCTCCTGTCTTGGCCTTCAGAGCTTGCATAACTTCTATCATCATCTCATCCCAGCGCATGATCTCGTATTTACTGCTCCCGGTTTTGTCTTTTAAATCAGCTACGGTTGTGTTAATTTCGTCTGGGTTCTTCAGGGTAACCGAAAGTGAAGTTATCTTGTTTTCTGCACTGAAAAAGTCTTGCGCAGTTGTAAGATTCATATAAACCATCTGGTTATCGAGCTGGAGCGAAGGGATATGAATGATCCCGGAAACAGGAAATTTCCCTGCTGCACTTACTCCATGGTATCCCTGTCCCAATAGCACAAGGGTGTCGCCGGTTGTAATTCCGAGAAATGATGCAAGCCCCTTGGAAACCAGGATGCCATTTCCCCGGATATCCAGGTATCTGCCTTTAATAACTTTTCGTGAAAGGTGTGTAAGTGCATCTTCCTTTTCAGGATCCGTCCCTGCCAGCATTACAGCTTTTGTTTGCTTGCCGAAAGATGAGAGTGCAAAATATTCCAGGCGTGGTACGGTTTTGTCGACATTTTTAGTGGTTCGTACCAGGGTCATCAGGGAATCATTTAATTCAATGGAATTATTGATATCCCTGTCGTCCCAATATCCTTTTTTATGGATCTGGATATGGCCGGTGTATGATTGAATTGTGATAGCGATGAGATTATCGAACCAACCGGTTTGCAGCGACCTGACTATCAATGCAAGGAATACCGCAAGAAAGATGGAGGCAGCAGTAAGCAAGGTTCTTCGCTTATTCCGCCAGATATTGCGCCATGCAAGCTTGATATCGCTCATACTGATCTATTTTATCTTTTTCATATTCTGTTGTGAAAAGTAACTCTCTTCTATTCTGGTATTGAATTTCATATCCTCACTTTGCATGATGGTTCTCTGACCTTTCTTGTTCTGGGGAACGATTTCGATCCGGGTTGGAATTTTCCTGTCGCCCATCTGCCTGATATCATAGGAATTTGAAACATTGACAAGTATGTTGTCCTCATCATAATACTCCGCCTTCCATTGATCATACCCGGTCGCCGTGATCCATATGATCACCTTCCCCCACACCACGGCGGCATCGGGCAAAGGGATCATTTCTATCTTATAACAATCCATATCCCTCACCTTTTCTTTCCCCAGCAACTTGTGGGTATAATCCACAACGATGGATGACTGTTTAACCAGGTCATCATTGGTAAAATCCGATCCCATCCATGACTGGAGCATCATCGAAGGAGGTATTTTAATAGTTTTATCGATGGAAGGAACCCAGTTCCACATCTCGGTTTTTATCTTCAGGAAAACCTGCCCCTTATCCCTGGCCGGGGAGGTGATCAGCACAAGTGAATACTCCTTGCTTTTCGACCAGACCTTCATCGTAATGGTCCGCGTCCAGTCAGGCCTTACCACGGTCATCGTCATGCTTCCCTGGCTAGATAATCCACGGCTTTTTTCATCGGCTTTCCTGATAATTTCATCTGCACTAAGGCTCTGGGAATATAATCCCTGCAGACTTGCCAGCGAAAGGATCGCCATAGTCAGGTATTTTATTTTTGTTGTCATTCTGTCTGGCATCATTTATAAATGTTGAGAATTTTTTTTCTGATTTGATCGAGCGGATAATTCTCAGGATCGCCAATATATTCAATAACCACCCCGCTGAATAAGGTGCTCAGGAAAGCAACTTCAACAAAGGGTTTCTTAGATCCCTGTTTTTTAAAATAAAATTCTATCATTTTCAGCGGTTTCTGTGAAACATCCAGGATCTCCTTTTTCAGTATCTGCTGAACCGCTGGCTGGCTGAAGATTGCCATATACATCTTCCATAAAATAAGATTGGAATTCAGATGCCTGAAGAATCGCTCCAAATATTGCAGCAGGTCCTTCCTATTGGATATGCCTCTATTATCCGGGTCAAGCAACTGCATCATTTCTGATACGATCTCATTGAAGAGAGTTTTCAGTAATTCGTCCTTGCTGCTGAAGTAATGATACATCAGTCCTTTTGAAATACCCGCATGAGCCGCCAGGTCGTTGATAGAAACCTCATGGTATCCTGAGGTGGCGAAGCATTCAACAGCAGAATCCAGGATCTTGCGGCGTTTGTTTTCACGGATTTCTTCGAATTTCTGCCTGGTTCTCGGACACATAATTTATGACTGAACGGTCGGTCAAAGATAAAATTAATTTTAATACAAGCAAAAAAAATTTAACACGTTACTCGGTGCACGGTTCACGGTTTTTAATGAGACCAGGTTAGGTAATGGCTCTTTTAATCAATACTGGTTGAGAAAAGAAAAATAATACAGTCGCCGCATAAGCAGCCTTGGCTGGGTTAATCGAACGGAGTGAGATTAGCCCAGACGCAGCTGTCCCGAGTGCTCGGGACGGTGACGAGGCCCGCGCGGCCTGAGCGCAATGCAGTCCTGACAGGATAAATTGGGCTAAAACATAATCATGAAAAAGGAAAACCTGACCGGATTCGTAAAATGTTGATCGGGCTTATCGGAAAATTGCAAGACTAGCCGTTTCGCGTTACGCGTTACGTTTCACGCGTAACGATATTAATTAACATGATACCTGACAAGCTTTGCTTCGTAATGGTCGGGATCGCCTGCATAAAAAATATAAACCTTTTTGATTTTGGTTTATATCGAGGGGTAAGTTACGTTGAAAAGGTATCAATGCTTCATCCGGATGAAGAATGATATAATAATTACATGACGGAAATCCCCATGATATATTTTGTAAAAATGAATATTTACGGGTTAGTATTGAAAATCACGATAAAATCTTTTTCAGGCAGGAAATTTTTTCGGTTCCAGAAATACAGTTGTTGATCATTGTGATGAGATGTTTTATCGGGAGGATAGTTGAATGACCGGATCTTCCTGTATCGTTCTGTTTCAAAGGTATATTCAGCCTTCTTCAGGGGTTCTCCCCAGTTTTTTGTTGTAGTCAGAATGTACTTAACAGTATCCTTTACCCCTTTCTCCCTGTAAAAAATATTCAGCTTAACCGTATCATCCGGTAGAATATTGAGGCGAAAAACAACCGCTTGCCGCAATTTCTCAAATCCCAGGAACCGCCCCTGTTCAATATCGAAAACATGAACAGAATCTATATCAAACATCGGTACCGGAAACGGATAACTTATTTCTTTTGACACAATATTTGCTGTGTTGTTGACAAAATAATAAATACCGTTAACGGTAAATGTGGTTTCCCTGAGCCGGAATTCAATGTATTCCTCAGTGAACGACACAGGAGGCCGCTCCTGTGTCTGAAAGCAGAACAATGCAAGATAGGAAAGGAACAATAAGCTCATTCGGCTTTATTGACGATGAAACGGGCTGATCCGATGATTTTTCCTTCTCTGCTAAGGTTAGCAATATAAATCCCATTTGCCAGGTCAATGGGTATATTTATCACGCCCAGGCGGTTTTCAAGATCTTTTTTCAGTACCTTTTTTCCGTTCATATCGTAGATATCAATATGCAGATCACCTGAATCTGCCGTCAGATCTGATGTATAGGATACCGTGATCGCGTTGGTAACCGGGTTTGGAAATACATTAAAATCTGATCCGGTTTTCATTGGCTGGGGAGATATCCCCACGAGCAATGCAGACAACAGGTGGATATCCCTCGTTATTACTGAATCGGGAAGCATGGTATAAGATATCGGGGATAATTGTACAGGTGAGAAATGATTCGGCCATCTCTCGTAACAGATGGTGTCCCAGGAAAATATCCTGGAATAGATCCGTGTTGAATAATGCCCGGATGCATCTGTTGTAAATGGGAAATCCATTCTAAATACCTGGTTAGGTACCGGTAGCCCTTCCATATCAAAAATGATTCCCTGCATTGTACCGAAAGTTCCTGTAGTATCATTGGGGAAATACATAGTTGGATTATTGGTGATGGAAAAAATCTCCGGCGGGAAAAAGGGATTGCAGTAATATCCAGGTTCAAATCTTTCAATTGATTGGCCGGATAAAGGCGCAACTACATCCGGATTCGTAACATTCCCGAAAGTGAGTTCGCAGCTTGTCGGAGGATAATACGCAGAATATCCTGTAAGAACGATAATATCTCCGTTTGGGTTTATGACTAATTGTTGGGACAGATCCTGATTTGTAAAACTAAATAATTGACCGTAACCATTAATTATCCTGGCCGTACCTGAATTTGATTGAACCGTGATGCTATCAAAATTATACCAGTCACCATAATAGAAAAGGAGCTCGATAGACCAGCTGTTCGGACCGGTAAACATGAATTCGTTGATATGCACCTCAGGGCCAGGATTTGGATTGGAATATAACCCGATGGCAAGAAAGGTTGCTATTCCCAAGAGTATGATTTTTTTCATAGATCAGGTTGATTATACGAATAAAACAGAATATATGTCAGACCCATAAATATACAAAGTTTTTCAGAATCCTGCATAATATTTATAAACTTTTTCTTAGAAATGGGATTTGATATCATTTTTGCCGTTCATCGAAGAGGGAATGTTACTTGACGAAAAAACTTGGCCCGGGCCGATAATAATGATTTTTTTGTATCCGAAATCAAAAACAAGCAAAATGAAAACACGAATCATCCTGTTATCGCTCCTGATGATTTTCATTCTTCAGGGCTGTCTTGTAAAATCACTTCATCCGTTCTACACAAAAAATGATATCATTTTTAATAAGGAACTTTTAGGCAAGTGGACCGATAAAGATTCAGCAGCCTGGGAGATCCGTCAGCATATGCGGACAACAGGATTACTGAAGCCGGATATACCTGATAAATCTTATGACATTTCATTAACTGATAACAAAGGGACTTCGCATTTTATCGCTCATTTATTCCGGCTGGAAGATCAGTTTTATCTGGATTTTTTTCCTACGGATATTTCGTGCCAGAACGACCTTGCTGAAATTCACCTTGTACCCACGCATTCCCTGGCAAAGATTGATCTTTCCGGAGGGAAGATCACTATACGATGGTATAACGAGGAATGGCTGATCGGGTTGTTCAATAAAAACAAGATACGTATTGCCCATGAGCGGGTGCCATATGACCCTGACCTGATCTTTCTTGACATAAATCTGCCCCGGTTATCAGGGTTGAATTTCCTGAAAACACTCGACCGGCCGCCTATGGTCATTTTCACGACGGCTTATCCAGAATATACTGTGGAAGGATTTGAGGCCAATGCCGTGGATTACCTGGTCAAATCATTTTCTTTTGAACGGTTCCTGAAAGCTATTAACAAAG
>JBEKST010000053.1:0-14119 GCA_049516815.1 Bacteroidales bacterium
AAAAAATCCTTTAAAAATGGGAGTAGTAGTGATAAGATTGCTTGTCGCATTTCCACCAGTTATCTTCAGTGAATCGCCATATGGAACTGTATCATTCTCCAGCAGGTTCACCGTTTTTGAAATTCCGGGGTAAAGATCAACAGTGTCGTTAATTGCCTTAAGGGTCTGAGCCTTCAGCTGAAAGAAAGAAACCAAGCTCGATAAAAGGATCAGTAACAGAAAGATAATGTAAATTCTTTTCTTCATAGGATCTTTTATTAATTATGAATTACCTGCCTACCGGCTGGCAGGTGAGTTTGAATCTGGAATCATGAAATGTTTTGATTCATAATTAAAATTTCTTCTTTCATAATTCATAATTTATTTCTTTATTTATTAAGGATCACGATTTTCCGGATAGCAGACCATTTTTCACCTTCAAAATATAAGAAATATAACCCGGGACACTCTGCGGAAAGATCCAGAATTAAGTCCTGTTCCGGGTTATTAATCTCAAATAAGACCTTGCCGCATGCAGAATAAACCGTCATCCCCCTTGCCTGCCGAAAAGATTCTATTTTAATGATTCCTGTGGAAGGAACAGGAAAGACACGGATAAGCGCTGCTTCCTTTTCTGTTATCCCTGCTGATTTTTCTTTCTGGGCAATGGTAAAGGTGATTGAAGGTAAAAACGGGGAGTAAAGGAAAAAAGAAGCATATTTTTTCAGGTTACTGAGATTTGGCTTGAGTGTTCTGAAAACAACAAACTCCTCTCCGTTTCCACTGGTTGATTCACAGGTCAGCCAGTCAGGCATTGTGCCGATGATGGTCCATTGAACGCTGGTATTTATTAAAAGAGAATCAATTCTGTCGGAGAACTGGCTTAAAAGCAATGTATCAGGATTAACTTTTAGTGAAAATATCTGTTCCAACGGTCGTTTCCATACTCCCAGGCCTGAGGTCCCTGCATATGCATATCCCTTACTGACGATCACAGCATTCACGGAAGTATCAGCCAATCCATCATTCAGTGGTGTCCAGCTATTTTCACCTGCTTCATGAAAGACGATTCCCTTGATATTGCTTCCGGAAAAAAGACAACTGTTAAATTTGGAAAAAAAATTCACAGGATTTCCTGTCAACGCGTTATTTACCAGTATCCAGTCCAGTCCGTCATTATCTGAAATAAACATGCCTTCCTGTGTGCCGGCAAAAATACTATTACCGGATCTTCCAAGGGACAGGATAAAAAGATTGGTTAATCCGGTGTTCCGTTGGCTCCAACTGGACCCTGCATCCATGGAACAATAGATCCCTTCACCCGGCGTTCCGGCAAATATCTTCAAGCCATCTGCAATGAGTGAAATAATATTATTTTCAGAAGGGCCGGGATTGAATCTGAACCAATTATTTCCAAGATCATTTGAATGGTAAATTCCATGCGTGGTAGCGGCATATAAAACGGTATCATCCAGAATAAGTGTTATGATATATGGATTATCAAGCCCATTGTTGACAGGGTTCCAGGTGACCCCGTTATTGGAAGAACGAAAAACACCCATTCCCTGGGTGCCGGTAAAAATAAAACCCCCGGCGATTTCAAGGGATGTGATAAAAGGATTAGAAATCCCGGTGCTTGCCGATATCCAATTGGCTCCGTTATCTGATGAAATAAATACCCCGCCTCCCCAGGTCCCGGAAAAAATATTGCTCCCATTTTCTGCAAATGCGGTGATCCTTGAGTTATTAAGGCCTTCATTTACGGACCCCCAGAAAGGGCTGTCCATTGGGGATGAAAATATACCTCCGCCTTCGGTACCCGTAAATATTTCTGAGTTGGTGCAAAGGAGTGATTGTATCCATGTGTTGGATAACCCAATGTTGAATGAAATCCATGTCTGGCCTTCATCATAGCTGGTAAAAACGCCCTCTCTCCCGGTGCCCGCAAAGACCTGTGACCCTGCCACAGAAAGCGCATTGACAGAAGTATTTTCAGGCAAACCTGTATTTGAAGAAAACCAGTTGGTCCCGGAGAGATCACAGGTATAAATACCGTCTGCTTCAGTCCCGGCAAAGAGCCGGGATGTGTCGGAAACCATTGAGAGAATGTCAAGACTGCCCAACCCTTCATTCATGGCTTCCCAGTTGGAGCCATTATCGGTTGAACGATAAACGCCATTTCCATAGGTCCCTGCAAATAGTCGATTACCGGATCTAATGATTGCATTCACCGGAACCGCTGGAATTCCATTGGTAATCATCGACCAAAGTCCTGCAATACTATCAAATGTAAATAACCCGTCGCCGGTTCCGGCAAATACCTTCGTTCCATTATAAACCAGCGAAAATATATTCAGATTGGTCAGTCCGTTATCTACCTCTGTCCATGTATTACCGGTATCGGCTGAATAAAATACTCCTTTACCATAATATCCGGCAAAGATATTTTTCCCGGAAATCGTGATTGTGTAAACTGCAGCCTTTGGTATTCCGTTTTCCAAAGATGACCAGCTAATCATATTGTCGGATGAGCGATAGATCCCCGCTGCAGTTCCGGCAAAAATGTAACTTCCGCCGGATGCAAGGCAATATACCGTAGCTCCATAGGGGCCGTTGGTTTTGGTCCACTGTGATTTGGCGGTGACGTTGAGAATGAAAATTGCCGCGATTATCAGCAAAGGTTTCATCAGGATCTATCAATGATCTCAAAGATATAAAGAATATCCCGATATTCTTCTTACTTTTGTTATTACAACTGAACATTTACTATATTAGTTGATCCAGGGGTTAAATGATTATAATAGGTCAGATCATGAAAAGATCGATATGCTTCTTCTTCATTTGTTTTGCCTGGATATGCAATATATACGCACAAAAGGTTACCGGACCTTTCGTATCGAAACCTGTTTATTTTGATCTTTCGCCTACATTGAGTTCCCTTACAGCTTTTTTATCAATTAAGAAGGACCAGCGTAAAACTGAGAGAGCTGAAAAAGAAATCTGGAATTATTTCCAAAGAAACATTAAACGAAACCAATCAAAAAAAAATCAAGAAGATCCATTCAGGCAGGCATATTTCGGTAAAATAAAACCTGACTCGGCCCTGATCAATTTTGAAGGAACACCCAATGTTAATATGGCTATTCCTCCCGATACATATGGGGATGTGGGGCCCGATCACTATTTTCATATGGTCAATCTTTCCTTTACAATATTCAATAAATTGGGGAATATCATTCTTGGACCAACGAATTCAGGAACCATTTGGAATGGTTTGCCTTATTCCTGGAATAGCGGAGATGGCATCGTACTTTACGACGACCAGGCCGATCGATGGTTTATCAGTGCGCTATGCCTCCCTTCATTCCCTTCTTCTCCCTATTTCGTGATGATTGCGGTATCACAGACTTCTGATCCTACGGGAGCCTGGTATCGCTGGGAATACCAGTTTGACAATATTCCCGATTATCCGAAGCTCGGTGTGTGGAGAGATGCCTACTTTATGTCGTGTAACCGGTTTCTTTCACCGAGCCATTTTGATGGTATCGCTGCAGTGGCCTTTGACAGAACAGCGATGCTGGCCGGCGATCCTTCACCAGCAATGGTGACGTTTAAATTTGTTCATATTACATCTGTATTTTCGATCCTTCCGGCAGATTGCGACGGCCCGTTCCCTCTTGCCGGAACGCCTGGTTATTTTGTTTATTTAGGTTCAGATTTTCTTGGAATATACCAATTTCATACTGACTGGATCAATCCTGCAGCTGCTACGTTCGGGAACATAAAAAAAATCAACATTGGTACATATAACTCCAATGTGCCGGGAATAAGTCAAAAAGGTTCTACAGTAAAACTTGATCCGATCTCCGACCGCCTCATGTGCCGTCTGCAATTCCGTAGATTCCCTGATCACCAGTCAATAGTTGTGAACCATACCGTCGGGGTAGGGAATAACCAAGCCGGGATTCGCTGGTACGAGCTTAGACGAATTACAGATGACTGGTCATTATACCAGCAGTCGACTTACGCCCCAGATAGTAATTCCCGGTGGATGGGCAGCATGGCGATGGATTCTGCCGGAAATATTGCGTTAGGATTTTCTGTTTCCGGCGCTGATCTTTATCCTTCCATCCGTTATACAGGAAGGATGAAAAATGATCCACCCGGGCAAATGACCATTGCCGAGCAATCAATTATCGAGGGAGGAGGTGCACAGACGCACCCGGCAGGTACTTATGCAAGATGGGGAGATTACAGTTCCATGACGGTCGACCCTTCAAATCCCTCCATTTTCTGGTACACACAGCAATATTATCCTGTAACGGCAGATTTAGACTGGCACACAAGGGTGGGCTCTTTCACTTTTGCAAATATCCTGACTGTAAATGCCATTGCATCATATCCGAATATTTGTCCGGGACAAACTGACCAACTTGATGTGGAGGTATCAGGTGGTACCGGAAATTACGCCTTTTCCTGGATGTCCGTACCGGAAGGATTTACTTCTACCCTGAAAAACCCATTGGTTTCACCCGAATTTCCCACTAAGTACATTGTTATTGTCCAGTCCGGCAATCAGTCAAGGACAGACACCTTACACGTCGGTATTATCCCATCGCCTGTAGTTTTTGCCGGGGACGATACTATTTGTTGCAGGCACATCGCCGAGATCCCGCTCAACGGGATCGCTGAAAATTACATTTCCCTGAAATGGATCACTTCAGGTGAAGGTACATTTGATGATCCTTTTGCATTAAACACTTATTATATTCCCGGGTCAAAAGACCGGATTGACAGTATTATCGACATTGAACTGATTGTTTATCCCCAAACTCCCTGCCCGGTCGTTTCTGATCATAAACTGATCAGAATGAGTACCTGTTCAGGTATCCCACCAATTTTACCGGGAAACAGTTCATTATATTTCTATCCGAATCCCTCACGGGAAAAATTTACTATCTCCCTTCCAATGGATGCCTTTCTTCTTGAAGTTTCGGATTTAAATGGGAAAATGATTTTTAGAACAGAGCTTACATCCTTTAAACAGAAAGAGATTACGATAGACTTATCTGACAAACCCAGAGGTATATATCCCGTTAAGATAGTCCTGAAAGACCGGATTATCCGCGATAAACTGATTCTCAAATAAGTTATAATTACTTGCTGTTTTTTCCCTATTATTGCACATTAAATATCAGGTAGTATGGAAGTAACCCGCATCTTTGATCTGTTACCTTACCATGAAGCCACATTCAAGCCAAAAGAGGATGTTGTTGCTTCCAAGGAAAATGGCGATTGGGTAAAATACAGCATAAAACAGTACCGCGAGATCGTCGATAACATCAGTTACGGGTTTCTTGCCATGGGTGTCCAGCCGGGGGATAAAATTGCGCAAATCAGCTCAAACCGGGCCGAATGGAATTTCGTGGATATGGCAATTCTCCAGGTTGGAGCGATTCATGTACCGATCTATCCGACCATCAGTGAATCTGATTATTGTTATATCCTGAACCATTCTGAAGTGAAATACCTTTTTATCTCAGGAATGGAATTGTTACGGAAGATCCAGCATATTCTCACTGATATCCCACACATCCAGAGTGTATTCACTTACAAAGAACATCTTGGACTCAAAAACCTGACAGAATTGATTGAATTGGGAATACAAAATAAAAAACCGGAAATACTTGAACAACGCAAGGCAGTCATCCATCCTGACGATGTTGCTACTATCATCTATACATCAGGCACTACCGGAAATCCCAAAGGTGTGATGCTTACACATCATAACATTATCTCGAATTTAAAGGCCTGTGCATACATCCCGCCTTTTGGCGAAGAAGCCAAAGCTGTGAGTTATCTGCCTTTGTGCCATATATATGAGCGGATGTTGAATTATGTCTACCATTATCTTGGATTTTCAATTTATTATGCTGAAAACCTGGGAACCATCACCGACAATATGAAGGAGGTGCAACCTGATATTCTTTCCACGGTGCCCCGCTTGCTTGAGAAGATATACGATAAATTATCTGCCACAGGCCATAAACTAACCGGAGTAAAACGATGGATATTTTTCTGGGCTTTACATTTGGCATTACGCTATGAGCTCAGGGGGGCCAATGGATGGTTTTATGAATTGAAACGAAAAATTTATGATAAGCTGGTTTACTCCAAATGGCGTGAGGCGCTTGGGGGTAAGCACCTTCTGCTGGTTTCGGGTGGCGCGGCATTGCAACCGCGACTGGCCAGGATGTTTACCTGTGCTGGCATCAACGTGTTGGAGGGCTATGGATTGACAGAGACTTCCCCGGTGATAGCAGTAAGCGATCTTACAGAACATGGCGTTAAATTCGGAACAGTTGGGCCCGTTCTCCAGTGCGTACAGGTAAAGATAGCGGAAGACGGGGAAATCCTTTGCAAAGGACCCAATGTGATGAAGGGGTATTATAAGGAACCTGAAATGACAAAGAATTCCATTGATCCCGATGGCTGGTTCCATACGGGAGATCTTGGCCGCATTGAGCCGGAGGGCCAGCTGAAGATCACAGGGAGAAAAAAAGAATTATTTAAAACCTCTTTTGGGAAATACATCAGCCCGCAACCCATCGAAGATAAATTCAAGGAATCCTTGTTTATCGACCAGCTCATCGTTTTGGGCGAACATCAGAAATTTGCCGGTGCCCTGATTGTCCCTGATTTTACCTTTCTGAAATCCTATTGTAGCGTTAAGGATATTCCCTATACCACGAATGCTGAGATGGTCAGGAATCCCCGGATCCGCAAACGCTTTAAAGTAGAATTGGATAAATACAATGCCACACTGGGGGACACAGAAAAAATAAAAACTTGGGATTTACTCAATGCCGAGTGGACTTCTGAGTCGGGGGAATTAACTCCGACATTAAAACTCCGCAGAAAATTTATCAGCAAAAAATATGAAAAGGAAATCTCCAAACTTTTCGAATAGGAAGATCTTAACACATTTATTTAGTTAGGGAAAATTTTTGATGAAAAAGGTCACACGGTTATTTGATTTATTGGATGTATACAAGGATGACTTCTCATCCCTGTCGAATGCTTTTAATTACAGGAAAGACGGAACCTGGATCAGCTATTCCACCCAGGATTACATTACATACAGCAATGAGATCAGCCTTGGTTTGCTCTCGATGGGCATTGAACCGGGAGTAAGGGTCGGAACGATTATGCTGAACTGCCCGGAATGGAATTTTTTCGATATGGGCCTTCTTCAGGTCGGGGCCGTGCAGATTCCCATCTATCCGACCGTTAGCGAGGAAAATTACAGATATATCCTGAACGATTCCAGCGTGGAATACCTGATTGTTTCGAACGAGGAGATATACCAGCGAGTGATCTCAGTAATTAAAGACATTCCATCCTTAAAAGAAATATACAGCCTGGAACCGATCCCCGGTGTTAAAAGCTGGCATGAAATCCTTGCTGCAGGGAAACAATATCCACATCCTGAAAATCTGGAGAAAATAAAAGAAAAAATTCAACCAGACACCCTCGCGACCATAATTTACACATCAGGTACGACGGGAAAGCCCAAAGGGGTGATGCTCTCACATAATAATTTTGTTACTAACTACAAGGCCCTGGGTGAAACCCCTCCCCTGGAAATGAACGACCGGGTCCTCAGTTTCCTTCCACTATGCCATGTTTATGAACGCACCGCCGGTTATACCTACCAGTCGTTTGGTGTTGGCATCTATTATATTCAGAACCTGGATGAGCTCGCCACTTGCATTACCGAGGTTAAACCCCATGCTTTTGCTGTCGTGCCCCGGGTACTGGAAAAAATATACAACAAGCTTGTAATGCAGGGAAGATCCCTTCCTCTACCATTAAAAGTATTGTTTTTCTGGGCACTCAGGCAAGGACATAAGTACGAACTGAATCATCAACGAGGATGGTTTTATGAACTCAAGCTATGGATTGCGAACTGGCTTATTTTCGGTAGATGGAGAAAAGCTATGGGCGGGCATATTAAGTTCATCGTTTGCGGGAGCGCTTCTCTTCACCCTCGACTTACAAGGATCTATTGGGCCGCCCGGATGCCAATACTGGAGGCATATGGACTTACAGAAACATCCCCGGGAATCACCTTTAACAGATATGAACCAGGCGGCGTCAAATTCGGAACGGTAGGACCTCTTTTGACAGATGTCCATGTAAAAATTGCAAACGATGGCGAGATACTGGTAAAAAGTCCGGGAGTCATGCTGGGATATTACAACAGACCGGACCGGACCCGCGAGGTAATTGATGAAGAAGGGTGGCTCCATACAGGGGATATCGGCGAGTTTGAAGACGGGAAATACCTTAAGATTACCGACAGGAAAAAAGAAATGTTCAAGACTTCCGGCGGGAAATATATTGCCCCGCAGGTCATTGAACAATTGCTGAAAGAATCTCCTTTTATTGAGAACATAATGGTGATCGGTGAAAACAAACCTTATCCCGCTGCCCTGATCGTTCCCAACTTCGAATACCTGAAAGGATGGTGTGAGGTGAAAGAGATACACTTTGTTTCCCGCGAAAAGGCTGCAAGCCATCCAACGATCAACAAACGTATCCAGCGGGAGATCGATCATTATAACCAGGACCTGGGACAAACAGAAAAAATCAAAAAATTCCGGTTATTGCACAACGAATGGAATATCACCGACGGAGAATTATCGCCTACCCTGAAACTCAGGAGGAAATTTATCATCGAAAAATACAACCAGGTCATCGAGGAAATGTACCACTCACCGGAATACAATTATAAGAGCGAAAAGAGAAAGTAGAGACTTTGGCTGGGATTGATTTCTAATTATGAAGTCTTTTACCGCTAAGTTAACTCCTGAATTACTTCAGGAATATCAAAACAAATAACATAAATTTTAAATCGTAATTTGCTCATTGTTCGTTGATCATTGAATTACCCTTTTAATTTTTTTAACCACATTAGGCACAGTAGGTCACATTAGTTTAAATCAAGTTGTTTAACTCTTTTGTGACTATATGGTGAGAATTAATATTGGTTTTCAGTGCAGTATCCTGAAGATAAGTTCCTTCATCAACTCTCCGTCGGGAAATGAAGTTCCGCTGCTATCGACCCCTTTTGATTTCAGATCATATTCCCTTAAAATCGAGATAATTGAAATGACTTTGCCGGACGGGAAATTAGCAGCGGCCTGCTGGTAATCCATGACGAAGAAAGGATTGATTGACAAGGCAGCTGCAACATTATTCCGCGATTTATCCGGAAGATGATGGTAAATAAGGATCTTGGAAAAATAACTGAATAATAAAGGAATCACTTTTACCAATGGGTTCTCCCTGGGATTGGCTGCAAAATAATTGATGATTTGGTTGGATTTTAATACATCTTTCTTTCCCAGAGCCTTCTGAAGCTCAAAGACATTATAATCCTTGCTGATCCCGATGTTCTTTTCAACATAATCTTCTGTGATCTCCTGTTTCTCCGCGATATTGATGATCAGCTTGGAGATCTCGTTCACAATTTTGGAAATGTCATTCCCGAGAAATTCTGCCAGCAGGAAACAAGCTTTCGATGAAATGGAATAATTCTGTTTTTTTACATATTCAGCGATCCAATCCGGGATTTTATTATCATAGATCCTTGCGGATTCAAACAGGATCCCTTTCTTTTCAATACTTTTAAAGAGACTCTTCCGGCGGTCGATCTTCTCATACTTGTAGCACAACACCAGCAAAGTCGACTCCAATGGATTGAGAATATATGGTTCCAGCTCTTCGATCATGTCCAGGTCCTGTGCTTCTTTGACAAGAATAACCTGGTAATTCGACATCATCGGGAACCGCCGGGCATAACTTATTATCGTTGGTATATCAGTATCTTTTCCATAAATGATGGTCTGGTTGAACTCCTTTTCAATTTCGCTCAGGACATTTTCTTCAATATAATCTGAAATCATATCAATAAAATAGGATTCTTCCCCATAGAGAAAGTATATCGGGTAGTAGATCTTATTCTTAAGATCGAGAAGGATATTTTCGAAGCTGACGGAGTTTTTAGGAGCAGCCATAGGTTTCAGGATTAATCGAACCTCAGGTGCTTGACCGTCAATCCCTGGCTGATTAGCTGGTTTAATGATTCGATCCCGATCTTAAGGTGTTCATCGGTATATTTCTCGGAAACCAGTTTATCAATGGCTTGTGTTTTAATGCCCGTTGCAACCATGGGTTGATCGGAAACAAGCAATATCGCCCCGGTAGGGATACTATTGGCAAAACCAACACTGAAAATCGTTGCTGTTTCCATATCGATAGCCATAGCCCGGGTTTTCCGAAGGTAGGTTTTGAACGCCTCATCATATTCCCAGACCCTACGGTTGGTGGTATATACGGTGCCTGTCCAATAGTTGCGATTGTGTTCGACGATGGTGGTCGATACCACTTTCTGAAGGTTAAACGCTGGCAGTGCAGGTACCCTTTCCGGGAAATAATCATCCGAAGTACCTTCCCCACGGATCGCTGCGATGGGAAGAATAAGATCGCCCAGCTTGTTTTTCTTTTTCAGCCCGCCGCATTTTCCGAGGAAAAGACAGGCCTTGGGTTTGACAGCGCCCAGGAGATCCATGATGGTAGCTGCATTCGGGCTGCCCATTCCGAAATTGATCAGGGTGATCCGGCCGGATGTGGAGCTGGGCATGGCTTTATCAGCGCCTTTTATGATCGTTTTTTGCCATTTTGCAAACAGTTCGATGTAGCGGGGAAAATTGGTCAGAATGATATAATCCCCGTAATCTTTCAGCGCCGTGCCGGTGTATCGTGGTAACCAGTCGTCAACGATTTCTTTCTTTGTCTTCATGCATCACAATTTACTATGACTCTCTTTTGGCATGTGGGTTACTTAAGGCAAAGGTAATTATTTTGTCGTATTTTTATGTATGTTTGTAGTTTAGCAATCTGAATGCAGATACTAAATTTACCAGGTACAACATTCCGGACCCGAAGCAAAGGGGAGAAGCTGGAGATTTTCGACAGTGTAAGGAAGAAATTTGTAGCCCTTACCCCGGAGGAATGGGTACGGCAACATTTCATTCATTACCTCACCGATCACCGGAATGTACCGCACTCATTGATCGCCGTGGAGACTTCGCTTCATTATCACCGGTTAAAGAAACGCAGCGACATCGTGGTGTACGGGAAAGATGGAGCACCCTGCCTGATTGTGGAATGTAAAGCCCCGGAAGTAACGGTTACGCAGGCCGTCTTCGACCAGGTGGCAATGTATAACATGGCCCTGAAAGTGCCCTACCTGGCGGTCACAAACGGAATGGTACATTTTGCATGTCATATTGATCACGATAAAGGGAAAATAGTATTTTTGAAGGAGATTCCGGAGTATGATGAGATGTTGAAAAAGTAGAAATTAATTACGCGTGACGCGTAACGCGTAACGCACGACGGGAAATTCATAATTCATATTCCTAATTCATAATTTAATAATGGAACTCATCAACGCAATACCCAAAGACCTGATCACTTTTCTGCTGGTCGCGGTATTCTCATTGCTGATAGGGTTGTCGCAAAAGCTCCTGCACAGCCGTGAGCAATTACCGGAACATACCTTCGGGACAGACCGGACCTTCACCTTCATCGGCATTCTTGGCTTTATCCTGTTCCGCATATTGCCAGGCAACCCGGCTTTGTTCATGGGAGGAGGATTAGTGCTGGCCGTGTTCCTGGGAATAAATTATGCATTTAATATTCACCAGCACGAGGATCATGGCATGACTACGATCATCATCGCCCTGATCACCTATTGCATAGGGCCACTCCTTCTAACACAGCCCACATGGCTGGTCCTGCTGATTATTGTCACGGTCTTGATACTGACCGAATTGAAAGAATCATTCACACAAATTTCCCAGAAGTTTGACAAGGGAGAATTCCTTACGCTGGGTAAATTCCTGATCATCGCCGGAGTCATTCTTCCCATTGTTCCCAACGAACCCATCTTCCGGGACCTGGGATTGACGCCATACAAGATCTGGCTGGCCGTTGTCGTGGTTTCTTCCATTTCCTATTTGAGTTATTTACTGAAAAAGTTTGTTTTCAAACAGGGAAGCATAATTCTCGCAGGTATCCTGGGAGGATTATACAGCAGTACTGCGACGACCATCGTTCTTGCCCGGAAGATCCGGAAAGATCCTAAATCCCGGAATCAGTATGTTGCAGCCATCATTTTCGCTACGGCCATGATGTACCTCCGGATCCTGGTGCTGATACTGATCTTTAATTCCGATCTTTTTAAACGGATTTACCTTTATTTTCTTGTCCTTTTCGTGGTTACTTCGATTGCGGGCCTGGTGATCCTGCTCCATCACAATAAGGAGTATTCCACCCTGAACCCTGAACTGGCCGTTGATCAAAACCCGCTTGAATTCAAGGTGGCGATCCTCTTTGCATTATTGTTCGTGGCATTCACATTTATCACCTGGTTCGTTGTGGATCGTTTCGGCCGTTCCGGCTTAAATGTCCTTTCCTTCCTGGTGGGCCTTACCGATATCGATCCTTTCCTGATCAACCTCTTCCAGGGGAAATCCCGTATTGCGATGGATGCGGTTGCTGTTGCAACATTGCAGGCTGTTGCCAGCAATAATATTCTGAAGATGATCTATGCCTGCTTTTTTTCCACGAAAAAATCAAGAGTATATCTTATCAGCGGTTTCTCAATCATCATTTTACTGAATCTCGTTTTTGTCTGGATCTTATAAATAGAAAACATGACGGAAGCATTGCATTCCATCCTGAATAAAATTGATGAATCTTTTGACACAAAGGATTTACGGAAGTATGATCTCACTTTTGAAATTGGGGAGAAAACATTCGGGTACAGTGTACTCGATGTTGAAAAAAATAAATTCATAGCGCTCGGATATTTCCGGAACCACCTGGCTGATGTGGCTGATTCCTTTTCCTGGTTGGGCGGGCAATTTCATTCTGTGAAAGGGATCATCGGGAATTCACGGTTTACCCTGATTCCGGAAGCACTCTTCCTCGAAAGTGAAAAAGAAAGCTATTTTAATTTTCTTCATGAGAAGGAATCAGGTGAAGCTGTTTTTTCTGACCGGCTCGGGCACCTGGGAATTTACACAGTTTACAGTATTCCCGGTCATTTCAGGAAGGAGATTGACAAGATTTTCCCGAAGGTGACATTGTGCCATATCTCCAGCGTTCTCATCGGGAATATCTGGATGAATGTAAAGAATATCGCTGGCCGCAAGGTTTATTTGAACTTGCGGGAAGGACAATTCGACCTGCTCGTTTTTGAAGGGAAAGATCTGAAGTACTGCAATGCTTTTCATTTCCTGACGCCGGAAGATATTGCCTATTATGTGATCTTCGTTTTTGAGCAATTGAACCTGAATCCAGAAGAAATAAGCCTGGCTCTTCTCGGGAATGTGGACAAATTCTCGCCCGTTTATGATCTTTTATTCAGGTACATCCGGAATATTGAATTTGTAAGCAGGAATGAAGGATTCAACTACAGCTATTTATTCAACGATATTCCCGGCCACTTTTACTACGCTCTGTTAAATCCATCCTCATGCGGATCATAACAGGAAAATTCAGGGGAAAACAGATCCGTCCGCCAGTCAACCTACCGGTGCGTCCCACCACCGACTTTGCCAAGGAAAGCCTTTTCAATATCCTGAACAACCTCGTTGACATAGAAAACCTGCATGTACTTGATCTCTTTGCCGGCACAGGAAGTATCTCCTACGAGTTTTTTTCACGGGGAAGTGAAATGGTAACAGCTATCGATATCGATGCACATTGTGTTGCTTTTATCAATAAAACTGCCTTGTCAATGAATGCGGAAAACCTGGAAACCATCAGGGAAGATGTATTCCAGTTCCTTAAGCATCCCTTCGGGGAGTATGACCTGGTTTATGCCGATCCGCCTTATGATATGACGGAAATAGATCTTCTGCCTGATCTTATTCTTAAAAACAGGTTCCTGAAAGGGGAAGGAATGTTTATCCTTGAACATTCGAGGGATCATGATTTTTCGCAACATCCGGGTTTTGACCAGCACCGGAAATACGGAAATGTGAATTTCAGTTTTTTCAGG
>JBEKST010000054.1:0-13956 GCA_049516815.1 Bacteroidales bacterium
CAAAAACAATGTTTTTCCCGTATACTTTATGGAGGGGCATATGTTTGAGTAGTTTCCGTTTTGCCTTAGTTTTGTTGAGAGTGGAATAAAAACTTTGGTGTGCTTTATAGATAGCCCAGAAATCTTTAAATCCTGCTGTAAAGAGGAATTTTAGTCCGGCAACGCCATCGAGAATCAACCTTTTAGAAAAGACTTCACTGACTACGTCATCCGGAAGATTTTTATAGAGAAGGTAAAAGTTATTCCGAAAATTGTAATAGGTTTTTCGCCATGAAATTTTCGGTAAGGTTCCGCCTCCGATATGATAAACTACCGACCGGGGACAATACATAATCTTGTATCCGAGATTTTTCAACCTCCAGCAGAGGTCGATTTCCTCCATGTGGGCAAAGAAATCCTCATCAAATCCGCCAGTCTGATGAAATAAATCTGCTCTTATAAACATACAAGCGCCCGTAGCCCAGAAGATCTCAATTGCATCATCATATTGTCCGAGGTCATCTTCAAGGGACTGGAATAACCGCCCGCGGCAGAAAGGGTATCCGTATTTATCGATGAATCCTCCGGCAGCACCGGCATATTCAAATTTCGATCGATCAATAAAGGAACGGATTTTCGGCTGGCAGGCGGCTATGGAGGGATCTTTTTTCATCATATCGATGACCGGCCGGATCCAATCCGGAGTAACTTCAATATCCGAATTGAGCAGAATATAATAATCAGCTTCAATCTGCTTTAAAGCAAGGTTGTAACCTCGCGCAAAACCTTCATTGGCATTGTTACATATGATCCTGACGGAAGGGTAATTCGTTTCAAGGAAAGAAATGGAATTGTCTTTGGATGCATTATCCGCAACGATGATCTCTGCTTCACCGCTGCTATTCTGAATCAGGGGAGGAAGAAATTGTTCCAGGTACTTTCTTCCGTTCCAGTTCAGTATGACTACAGCAGTTCGCACGATCAATAAGGTAAGAATTAATAATTAAAAATCAGGAGGTGATTCTACAGGGGTAAAAATACTAAAAAATTGGATTATAATAATAAAATTTAACGGAAGGTAAAAAATGCCAGTTCACTTTTGATATGTAATCCTTCCTGTTTGGATTAATTTGGTAAATCCCAGTAATCGCTGGATAGTCCGCCCCATGTATTGATTGTTTGGGTATCCTGGAGGTCCAGTGGTGCATAGGTTCTTCCGGTTAGTTCAATTCGCCATGAGGGATTATTGGTTTCACCAATGGCATCAGAATGGATCAGGAAGAAATCACTGGTCACCATATCCGGTGAATAAAAAACGAATTTCTTGTTCCGTTGCGTTTCTTTCAGCGTATAATATTGCCAGATCTCATAAGGATATGTATTCGGCTCGCTGTATTGCTGGCTCCGGGTATTGGGTGGCCCATATTCCAAGTATACCCTGCCACGGTCAGTCTGGTACCCTTTTTTGATGCGGGTCCCGAAATTGTATTGCACTTTTTTCACTTGCTCCTTGTATAGCAGCCAGGCGTGTTCCGGGTTTGTCTTTTCCCTTCTTTGCCAGAATCCATAAAAGTAATCCTGGAGTTTTAGTAAATCGGCCGATTTAAGGGTATTTTTAACATAGGAACGTTCCAGTCCGCTCGAAATAGGGAAAGTAGAACTGATATATTCTTTCAGGGTATCGATATTGGTTATTTTTTCTGCAAAGGAATGGATACTGGAGGAAGAAAACATCTCGTCATAGGAAAGTTGTGCATTCGGGTTGCTGCGCTGAACAAATAATTTTTGCGATGCGACAACTTCGTTTTTCTGATCTCTTGCCTCTACAATGAGGTCGTAATTTCCGGTTGCCAGGTTTTCGATATTGAATTCGGCCAGGACGACATTCACCGGTTTGGCTGTTTCTGTTTTTACTCGTGCAAAATCATTGAACTTCATCTGGTTCTCATAGCTCTCGAGGAAATAACTTAAAATGAACTTCTGTCCGGGTACCAAAATCTTATCCATATTGTATAATTCACAGTAGAAGATCATCCGGTTATAATTGGGGGGATAATAACTGTAAACATAAGGAACAATGTCAAAGCCGCTTTTTGTGATGGTTTTCAGGGTTTCGCTTTTCGAATAGGATTCTACCAGCTGAATGCCGGAAAAGGACGGTTTCCCTTCGGGAAAATCCACTGTCACAGGCTGGATAAAAGGATTGGATTTTCCGGGATTGTTCTTGTCGGCCAGCTGCAGCTCAAAATCATATGTTCCATTGGGAACCATGAACCTTTGCTCATCCAGGAATTCATAAGTGTTTTTTGTTGTATCAACGATCTCCGGGCTGTTCAGTTCATATTTTTTGAAGGCTTTTATGACGGCATTCTGTTTGAAGGTCATCAGGACATTCACCGTTGCCTGGAATTTCCCGTTTTCTTTCTTAACATATTTTACACTGTTACCGGCGACGGTAAGGTAAGTCTCAATGTACGAACCTTCCGGTGAATTAAAGGTGGAATAGGTCAGGAATGCCCATACATTCTTTGCTTCCGAAAAGAAAGGGAAAAAAAGAATTGCCGATAGGAGGATGATCTTTCTCATAAAATGAGGTTTTAATACAAATGAATAAAAGCAATATTATGATGTACAAATGTAGGATTTTCTTGGAGAAAAGGCAAGTTTATTCGATAAAATATGGGATACGAAAGATGAGATAGGAAATTAAAAAGTTATAAGTCACAGAAATGCAGATTATATTTTTCAATCGTAATTTTTAATCTTTAATTTTTAATTCATTATACCTGTAACAATGAATGAGGTGATCATTCACCATTCCTGCAGCTTGCATATAGGAATAGCAAATTGTGGATCCCGCAAATTTGAATCCGCGTTTGATCAGGTCTTTGCTCATGGCATCCGATTCCTTGGAAGTAGCCGGAAGTTCGCTGAGCTTTTTCCATTTATTGTGCCGTGTCTTTCCGCCGGTGAATTGCCAGATATAGGTATCAAATGAACCAAATTCCTTTTGAATTTCGAGGAAATAGCCCGCATTCCGGATAGTAGCATAGATCTTTGCCTTGTTCCGGATAATCCCGGCATTTTGTAACAATGCTTCGGTTTTCCCGGGGCTGTATTTAGCGATCTTCTGGAAATCAAACTGATCAAATGCATTTTTGAAATTATTTCTTTTGTGAAGAACAGTTCTCCAGCTTAACCCTGCCTGGAAGCAGTCAAGCAGGATGAATTCAAAATGTTTCCTGTCATCGTGAATGGGTACTCCCCATTCCAGGTCGTGGTATTCAAGCAGCAGCTGATCGTCCGACGGCCATTCGCAGGTGGTTGGACGGGTGGGGAGATTTTTCATAAGATAAAGGTAGAAATAATTGATAATTGAAAATTGATAATGGATAATTTTATAGGACACACTATTCTCACAAATCTCATTACTCACACATCCAGCATCCCTGCCTGCGGCAGGCAGTCAGCATCCAGCATCCAGCATCCAGCATCCAGCATCCAGTTCCTTTTGAAATTCTCAAAAAAATTGTACTTTTGCCGGCGGAGAGATGGCAGAGCGGTCGATTGCGGCGGTCTTGAAAACCGTTGACCTGCAAGGGTCCGGGGGTTCGAATCCCTCTCTCTCCGCAGAGAAGGTAGATAATGAATAATGAGTAATTCTATAATTATTTAATTCGGTAATTACTCATTACTCATTTGCATCCATTATTAATTGTCAATTTCCATTCTCACTACGAAGTGGATAGCAACGTAGTGAAAAGTGAAAAGTTGGTAACTGTTCGTTCTTAACCATTAACTGAATTTAGGAGAGATGCCAGAGCGGTCGAATGGGGCGGTCTCGAAAACCGTTGATCCCATTAGGGATCCGGGGGTTCGAATCCCCCTCTCTCCGCCGATACGAAAGGCAAAAAAATGAAAACCACCGAAAATACTGATAGTTTGGTGGCTTTTTCTTTTTTAAGGATGCAGAAAAAAGCATAAAAAAGCAGACATTCAGTGGCTTATTCGATGGACTAAAATTTCAACCTCTCAAGTCCACATAAATGTAATTTATTCATTGTTTTGTGTCGCTTTTTCTTGTACAAAGCAACGGGTCAAACTCCGGTAAGTGGTCAACTTTTCAATCAGAAGGTGGTCAACTTTTCAATTAATATTTACATGAGAAAATAGAATTACCCAAAAATTTCTTGTATTATAGGTTATAATAGTTAATTTTATAAAAATTTAACATAGTTAAGACACTTATCAAAACGCTTATATTAAGTAAAAGGAGGAGCTAATCATGGCAAATACTAAACAAATGATTTTCTCAAAAAAAGGCATTTTATTGCCTGGCCGAACTCGAAAATTATTAGAATCCTATACACCCCAGGTTCTTTACTACCTAAAATTCCAAAATCAAAAATACAAATGCCAATCATCTATAAACAAATCTGAATCTATCAGCACAGAACAACTTATTGAATGCAAAATTGATCTGGGATCAATTCCTCCCACTTATTTTCAAACTTGGGCTATTGACGTGCGTTGTTCAGAGCCAACAGAAGCAGAACCAAATCCCATTGATACATTCACTTTAGGATTTGAAGATCTTGTCTTGGACTGGGAGGACCATGGTGATATAATATCTGTTCTTAATTCACGAGGTGAAGTAATTGCAACTTATACATCTCTTAATGATTCAGTACTAAAAGAATTTACATGCACTTTTACTGAACATGACCTTAAACCATTTAAAAGACTATACATACTTCTTGAAACATCAGGGCGACTTATGGAGCGCCGATTGGTGTTAGGCTATCTTGCAACGAAAAATTTGCCTCCTAAAACTGCTGAGGTCTTAATGCTAGAAGATGAATTAAACTATGATACAATAGAAGAGCTAATCAATACTCTCGACGAGCATAATAATCCATTCACATTATATTATCCTTGGTCTGCTCTTTCTCCCAGTTCGGGAACAACTCCCGATGGAGAGCCAATTAGTTTTGAGAAACCGTTAAGGTCGAATGGATGGTATCTAATGAATATCAATGTTACAGATCCTACACCCGGTTTTTATACTCTTCTATATTACAATGAATTCGACAGCATACTTCGGGCTTATCTTTTTAACCTTAATATTAGTGGTGATGTTACAGGCTTTTTAATACAGATTGGATTGTTATGCAAATACCAGAAGCAATATCACTATTTGGAGGGATTTCTCTTTCCAATTGGTTTAAATCCACTCAACTGGAGTAAGGCTGTAGTTCCCGTTCCGAAATGGTCAATGAATAGTTGGACAATGATTGAGGTTCCCATTGCCTATCCAATGGCATCCAATCTCAATGTAGTTAATGGAGAAATAATTGAAGGGAAATACTGGTCCTTATATGATGATCCTTCTGACCCTGCTGAGAAAAACATTTTATTGCAGATCAAGGTTGCACCATATCTGAGTCAGAATTTACGGGGTGATGTTGTTGGCCAAGCTATTGGGACAGCTATTGAGCAGGCTACACCACTGGGGGCTTCAGAATATATAAAGGGTATATATGAAGCAATGAAGGATGGTAAAGACGTGTATAAGGGAGCCTCTGATGTGGTAGATTCGATCAAGGAATATCTTGTTGACAATAAAGATGATTTTGATTTGACAAAAGGTCTTGCGGCTGATCTGCTTAATGCCTCTACATTTTCCATAGCGGGCGCATTGGGATTGGCTGGAGCAGCTGTTTCACTAGTTAAGACTTTTGCCTTCCCAAAAGGACCGCTTCAGATGACTATACAATTAGCTCTTGAGGGCAAACTCAATGGCGAAGCGTTTACAGAACTACAATTTACAACTACAGAGTTTTACTTACCCGGCCGGTGTTCTATTAAAGAGGCATTTAATCGTAATAATGTAGACCGTCTTCCAACAGGTAATCAGGGTGCTATTGATGCAAAGTTGCCTCGTTACGATCGTCCTGTCGGTCTGTTCGGATATTCATCGGATCCTAGTAAAATTTTGATAAATATTTATAAATTAAGAGGGCCCGGATATATTAATTATTTTGTGATACCATATTGCCATAATGAACCACGTATTTATGAAGCAAAACCATGTCGTGCAAATACTATACCACCATTACCGATTATATATAATGCATATACTGGAATCGATCCATTAATATCAGATAATATGCAAAACAGCGATGATACTTTAACAGCAATCCATTTGAAAAGACCTACCGGTTGCATTTACTGTAAGTTTTTCTTTGACGGCAATGGCATTGTTTTTTCTCTATATGATCCAACCAATGAGGATATGTGGAATAGATTACAATACCCTACTGAAGCTGTAGATTACAATTTTCATGATTCAAACAAAGCCTATGAATTATTTGTGAGAGGTCAAAATTGGAAACCCGATTCCTCAAATAGTGATCACAATTGGATGAACACTATGAACTTCGGAGTTCATTCAATCGTTTGGAAACAAACTACAAATAATAGAGATTTTCATGCTATACCAGATGAGATTTATATGATTGGAATTTGGGGTAATGAGTTGGCTGGAGAAAATGACTGGAGTATATATAACACACCACCTATTTTGCCATTGACCAATATTATCTATTATTGGAAGGTTGTCTACGAGGCAAAAGATCGCAATGGAAAATTTATAAAATGGGCAGTAGCAAATAACTCGGTGGCTGTATCTATGGCAATCACGGAAGTACATGTGGATTATCCTGATGCCAACATTATTTCTGAAAACAACTATCAATCCACTAGTTATTTAATTATTCCTGAGAATCTCCGCAAACCCAAACCCACTACCATCCCTCAAGGAGCACCAGGTTAGCGTTGAATTAAAAATGAATTTATAGATTCATATTTTCAGGTATCAGAAACTCAAAAAGCGATCCTTGTAACAAAGACCTATAATCTTATCAAGGGTGAAAGAAAAAAAGGAAAAGTCATAAAATATTTCTACTTTTGCAGATGGCGAAAGAGTTCTTTGCAAAGCAAAACAATGAATTTTAATAGGTGGACTTGCCGGTGGACTGAAATTCTGGCAAGTATAAAAAGCCTTAAATAACAAGCGGTTGACAGGGTAGGTGAGGGAGCTCCTCTCTCCGCGAAGGGGGTGTGTGTTTGGGTGTGGTGTTTGAGCATGGAGAAGATGATGGCTATACGGGTGATGTCTGGACATGGATGTGAACTGAATCATCTGATAAAGACCACCCCAATTTTACCTGCGAAAATATGGATTGTAAAGGGATGACCCGAAACCCGGACTATAGGGATATCCGAAAGAATAGCCATATGAACCCTTTGAATATCCAAATCCTGCTTCGATGTGCAGGTTGTCGTTGATCTTGTATCCTACATTAAGATAACCTCCCTGGGGATTATTGCTATAAAAGGAGGAATTACCAGGTTTTTCTCCAAAGATATCAACTGTCTTGTAAACGGTTCCTGTGATCGTTACACGGTCACTCAACAGGTATTGCCCGGAGACCCAGAGCATCGCCTGTGTAATATTTCCTGTGTAGGATTTTTCTTCAGGAAATGAATACCAGGGCTTGAAACCGTAAAGAGAAGTATTGACAACACTAATACCTCCGCTGACAATGAATCTTTTGCTGACAGGATAAGTGAGGGTGGGTGAAAGAAACGTGCTTAACCCTGACCCGTAACCGGATGTGCTCATGAACTCCGTGCCAGCCTGGATGCCGATATGCAGCTGATGCAATGGCAGGGGAGTATAATGATGGGCATTACCCGTGGCTGATGGTATCGAATCGATACGCGAAAACTGGGCATTTACTTCCACAAAAAGGAAGGAAAAAGAAACAAGAAAAATAACAATTTTCCAGCGGATCATTTTCGGATAGTTTATCTATTGCAAAAATAGTGTAAAAACCATACCGGTTTCAGGGTCTCAGCGAATAAAACGTTTGCTTATCTGTAAAAATTATATCGACGGTTTTAAGGAGTATAAATTTGACCAGGATATTCTCTGCTTTTTGCCTTGAGATCTTTGCCATACGGCAGAATCGTGAAAGTGTGATCGTAGGGTTTTTTTCCAGGAATTGCAATAGGATCTTTTCCTTTTCGGTGAATTTAAGAAAAACGCCCTTCGGTTTTCCCTGCCGTTCCCAGACTTTCAGCAATACCCGGTTAGCCAGCAGGTTTTGGTCGGCGACACGGATGTAGACAAGCCATTTCCCGTCTTTATGTGCCGCATAATGAGGCCGGTTTTTGCTTTTTGGAACGATGATCTCCAGAACCGTCTTGTTGTTGATATTCCATTCCTTCGACTGGAACTCAACCGGTGGTTTGCAATACATGGTAGCCGCGCCTTCCATCATATAATACTCCTCATCGGAACGAACCCCTGCTATCGCCCCATTGTCCTTGACCCCAATCAGGAGACGACCGCCATCGGTATTTGAAAAAGCAACCAGGGTGCGGGCAATCCGCCTTGCATCTGTGATCTCAAACTTGAAATCAAGCTGCTGATGTTCTCCCTCGGCAATGAGGTTGTGAATATGGGTCGACATGAATGTCTGATTCGTAATGGGCAGATTGTGACTCGTCACGAAGATTAAACAAATGAAATAGTATCCCTGGCGGTGATCTTTTCGCAATAATGACACTGCAGTTTCAACTCTATCTTGTCGATCACGGTGAACCGCGTTGTAATGTTTTCATGGTTTGTGATGCAGTTCGGGTTGAAGCATTTAACAATCTTTTCGATGCTATCAGGCACCTCGACTTTCTTCTTCTCAACAACTTTAAAGTTTTTAATGATGATCAGAGTGGCATTCGGCGCAACGAGTGCAATCTTATTGATCTCATCAGGCCGGAAGAATTTATTGCTTACCTTGATGATGCCTTTCTTTCCCATCTTACGGCTGTCGAGGTTGGTCCCGAAAAGGATCTGATCGGTAACCTCGCTGAGGCTGAGAATTTTGACAACCTGGAACACAACTTTTCCGGGAATATGATCGATCACGGTTCCATTTTCAATTGCAGAAACCTTAAGCTCTTTACGTATTTCATTATTTTCCATGATGGTTGTTAGTTATGAACTTTTAACTTTCTACTTTACTCCTAGTATTGATGCCAACAATGCTTGTCTGACGAACACCCCGTTGAGGGCCTGGGTGAAATAATAAGCCTGGGGGTTATCATCCACATCCACGGTGATCTCGTTTACACGGGGCAGCGGATGCAGGATCCGCATGTTCGGCTTAGCGGTTTCAAGCATGGAATTTCGCAGGATATAAGAATTCTTAACCTTTTCGTATTCGATAGGATCGGAAAAGCGTTCTTTCTGGATGCGTGTCATGTAAAGGATATCGACCTTCGGGATCACATCAATAACTTCCGTGTACTGATAATACGCAAGGTTCTTCTCCTTGATGTGCATCTTGGTTGCACTGGGCAGTTTCAGGATTTGGGGAGATACCAGGTGGAAGGTAGTATTGTAATTTGACATGGCTATGACCAGGGAGTGAACGGTCCGTCCATATTTCAGGTCACCGACGAAAGCAATGTTAAGATTGTCAAGGGTTCCCTGTGTTTTACGGATCGAGTACATGTCGAGCAGAGTTTGTGTAGGATGCTGGTTTGCCCCGTCTCCTGCGTTGATGATCGGCACATCGGCAACCTCGCTGGCAAAACGTGCACTGCCTTCCTTCGGGTGGCGCATCACGATGATGTCAGAATAATTACTGACCGTCCTGATGGTATCCCTTAAGGATTCCCCTTTCTGCACACTGGTCGAGCCCGGTTCCGAGAAACCAATCACTTTGGCGCCCAGGCGCGAAGCGGCGCTCTCAAAACTGAGACGGGTGCGGGTGGAAGGTTCGAAAAACAGGGTTGCAACCACATAATCCTGAAGGATTTTTTGCGTAGGTCGTTTTTCAAATTCTTCAGCCAGGTCAAGGATTTTGATATGCTCTTCGCGGGTAAAATCGTTGATTGAAACCAAGCTTTTATTTTTCATCGGTGTAAAATTAAAATGAACAGTTAAAGATAAAAAAAAAGGAGCAAATGCCCCTTTGATTATTTTTTAGTTTTAATTTTTTTTGCTTTCAGGAAATCGTTGAGGATGTCGGTGAGATCAGGTTTCCCGATCTCCTGGAGATCATAATATACCCGGGTATTTGGTTTCCTGATCTTGATCAGCCGGTTGAGGTCGATTGGGGTGGCAATGATAACTGAATCGCATTTTACCTTATTCACGGTAGCCTCGAGGTCTTTCACTTGCTGTGCACCATAGCCCATAGCCGGTAATAACTGTCCGATATTGGGATAGATCCGGAAGGTTTCAGCCAGTTTACCTACGACATAGGGCCTCGGATCAACCAATTCTGCAGCACCGTATTTCTGTGCAGCTACCACGCCTGCGCCAATCTTCATTTCACCATGTGTCAGGGTGGGTCCGTCTTCGATGACAAGAACCCTCTTACCACGGATGATGCTTTCGTCGTCGACCCGGATCGGAGAAGCGCCGTCAACCACAATAGCTTTCGGGTTCAGCTTCTGTATGTTTTGCCTTACCTTGGTTATATTTTCGGGATATGCAGAGTCGATCTTATTCAACACTACAACATCGGCGATCCTGACATTCACTTCACCGGGATAATAACTTACTTCAGCACCGGGCCTGTGTGGATCGGCAACGGTCACCATGAGATCCGGCTTGTAGAACGGGAAGTCATTATTTCCTCCATCCCACACGATCACATCACAACCCTTTGGGTCTTTTTCGGCTGCGCGAAGGATGGCTTCATAATCGACACCGGCATAGATCACGTTTCCACGTGCCACATGCGGTTCGTATTCCTCCATTTCCTCGATTGTGCATTTATTTTTTGCAAGGTCGGCGATGGTAGCAAAACGCTGTACCTTCTGTTCCACCAGGTCTCCATAGGGCATCGGGTGGCGGATCGCAACGACTTTCAGCCCTTTTCCCATAAGGATTTCGATGATCCTGCGTGAAGTCTGACTTTTTCCGCAACCGGTACGGGTAGCGCAAACAGCGATGACAGGCTTGGTGCTTTTTACATAAGTGTCCTTGGGTCCAAGAAGGATAAAGTTGGCTCCTGCTGCATTCACCAGGGCGCTGATATTCATTACTCTTTGATAAGGAACATCGCTGTATGCGAAATTGCAAATCTGAACATCAAATTTCTTAATCAGTTTAGGTAATTCTTCTTCAGCGAAAATCGGAATTCCTTTGGGATAAAGTTTTCCGGCGAGTTTAGCCGGGTATTTCCTGCCATCAATGTCCGGGATCTGGGCGGCAGTGAATGCAACAACATTGAAATTGGCATTGTCCCTGTAGTAAGTGTTAAAGTTGTGAAAATCCCTTCCGGCCGCGCCGATAATGATTACATTTTTTTTCATACTGACCTCACGTTTTGAAGATTTTAAATGGTATTTGGGGGTTGTTAATTTCAAGGGAATCGGAGTGCAAACCTACTCATTTTTTACGAAATAGCCAAACCGGTTGAAAAAATATTAAAACAAAAAACGTCATATCTCCCTTATTTGTAGTACTCTTCATCGCTATCCTGAATTTCCATCGTGATTCTGTGACTTTATTACTTTGTTAGTTTTTAATTCAACGCAAAGACGCTAAAAACGCAAAAAATAATTTTTCATTTTTCATTCTTCATTTTTCATTCTTCATTAATTTGGGCGTTCCCCTTCGGGTCGGGCTTTCCGTTCCAAGTCCTCGCTCGTTCCTCGCTCCGGGCTTTTCACTTCAATCCCTAACGCAGTGTGGGTTTTGGGTAAAGCAAAAAAGAATCATTCGTACTTTGGGCTAAATCTTATTTTGATATGCTACAATGAAATTTTTTTTTACCACAAAGAAAAAAATCCATTTTATTGTATCACCTTTTAATGCCAAAGCCGATTAAGGATTGAAGAAAAGTTTCCCGAGAAATAGGATTAATCATGTTGAAAATGCCACGAAGTGGCTAAATATCAATAACCTTGGGTGAAGCCCAAGGGGAAAAATGGTATACAAACACAGCCCCGAAGGGGTTGAATAATTTTGTGCGATTTGCACCCAACAATTGCTCTGGCTGATTATATGAGAGACATTAAAAGTGATTCAACCCCTCCGGGGCTGGTAGCACGATCATTATCATATCCATGAGCGATGCCCATGGTTATTCAGATTAAGCTCTTTCAGAGCTTTCGTCTGAATGTGTTGAACGATTAATTCCAGCACATCAAAATAAGATTTAGCCGAATTTTTGTCTCATGTATAAATTGTACTTTTGTTTTTCAAATACAACCGGATGATCGAACAACTGCTACAAACAAAAACTTTCGAAGCTATAAAACAGCTTTACGGGCATGATGTCCCATCTGGTTCCATCAGCCTGGAAAAAACGAAGAAAGAGATCGAAGGCGATTATACGGTCGTCGTTTTCCCCTTGAGTAAGATTTCCCGGAAATCTCCTGAAGCTACTGCACAGGATATAGGAACATTCCTGGTGGAAAATGTCAATCAAGTCAGGGAATTCAAGGTCATTAAAGGTTTCCTGAATATTATTTTAAAGGATGAATTCTGGATTGATTTTCTGGATCAGTATCTCGCAGATGAAGCATTCGGTACAAAAATTCAGGAAGAGAATGATCTGGTTCTCCTGGAATATTCTTCTCCCAATACAAACAAACCGTTACACCTGGGTCATATCCGGAACAACCTTTTAGGGTTTTCACTTTCCCGCATCTTAGAAGCGCAGGGAAAGAAGGTGATCCGGATGAACCTGGTAAACGATCGCGGCATTCATATCTGTAAGTCCATGCTCGCATATAGGAAATGGGGAAATAATGAAACGCCCGGATCTGCAGGCATGAAGAGCGATCATTTCATCGGAAAATATTATGTTTTATTCGACCGGAAATACAAAGAGGAAGTAAACATATTAATGGAAGAGGGACTGGGGGAAGAGGACGCTAGCCGGAAGGCTCCACTAATGATCGAAGCACAGGAAGTTCTCCGGAAATGGGAAGCGAAAGACCCGGAGGTGCGTGAACTCTGGTCTCAGATGAATGACTGGGCCTTCGAAGGGTTCAATGAAACCTACCGTAAACTTGGCGTCAGTTTCGATGTGGTTCAGCGTGAATCGGAGACCTATCTTTCGGGGAAGAAACTAGTGCTGGAAGGACTGAGATCCGGCTCTCTGTTACAGCGGCCGGATGGCAGCATCTGGGTCGATCTGCGTGAGGAAGGATTGGATGAAAAACTGTTGCTGCGATCTGATGGAACATCGGTTTACATGACCCAGGACCTGGGAACCGCGCAAATCCGTTATGATGATTTCCATCCCTCGAAGATGATCTACGTGGTTGGAAATGAACAGAACTACCATTTTGATGTCCTGAAAAGGATCCTGAAAAAGCTGGGCCGTAATTGGGCCGGGAAAATATTTCACCTTTCTTATGGGATGGTTGAATTGCCTGAAGGAAAGATGAAATCGCGCGAAGGAACGGTGGTAGATGCCGACGACATTATGGAAGAAATGTTTTTGACTGCGGAAGAAACCACAAGGGAATTGGGCAAGGTCGATGCATTCCCCGAAGAAGAAGCTAAGGAATTATTCCGCATTATCGGACTGGGAGCATTGAAGTATTTTATTCTGAAAGTGGATCCGAAGAAGAACATGCTTTTTGACCCGAAAGAATCCATTGATTTTAACGGTAATACCGGACCTTTCATTCAATATACCTATGCAAGGATCCAGTCGCTGTTGCGGAAATCCGAGGTCGGAGGTCTGAGATCAGAGGTCGGGGGTCGGAGATCAGAATTCGATATCCAGCATCCAGCATCCAGGATCCAGGATCCAGAATCCAGCATCCAGCATCCAGCATCCAGCATCCAGCATCCAGCATCCAGCATCCAGCATCCAGCATCCAGCATCCAGCATCCAGCATCCAGCATCCAGCATCCAGCATCCAGCATCCAGC
>JBEKST010000055.1:0-13870 GCA_049516815.1 Bacteroidales bacterium
TCAACAAATTTTGCTCTATTATTTGCTTTTTTCTCCTGTTTCTTCTTTGCTTTCATGGTTTTTTAAACATGAGGCCTAACGCCCCGCCGGCAGCCGCAGTGCGGGTTTTACTTGTTGTTTCTTTTCTTATCCTATATCATTTGCAGGTTTGGTGAATGCAAGCTTACGGAAACCGCCCGCATTGCTCGGCTGACGGCTCGTTATGCGTATTATTAATTTGGTTTCCCTATTTCTTTAATGGATTTTTGGTCTTTACTTAACTCTGTCGTCAACTCTAACATTTCTTGCTGTTTTTTAATGGGTAAAGGTCCTTTATTGATTTTTGACATGTAGTATATCATTCCTTGATACGAGTATTTATTATTATTATAAGCTATTTTCCCAATTTCTGTGTCAAGATAAAATTTAAGAATATTGATTAAAGCCTTTGATCTCCAAATTTCAAGTACATGTAATTGCGGATTTTGATAACCGAGTTCAATAATAGAAGAGTTATAATCATTTTGCGACTGATTAATATCAAATTTATCAATTGGGAATTTCTTTTTTGAAGTTAAAGAAACTGCAATATAAGCTAATAGAGAATTCGCTTCATTAACTTCATTCTGAGTAATATCATTAATGATACGATTAAGCGATTGATCAGCATCGCTAGAAAAATCATATTTCTCTGAATACAGAATTTCAGAAGAGCGTTTTATATACCTTTTAAGTTTACGTTTAAGAAAGAATAGTTTAAACATTTTAAAGAATCTTAAGGGTTAAGTCAAAATATTTTCAAATTAATATTACGCATAACGTTTGGCCGGCAACCGCAGCAACGACAAACCTTTTAAACCGCAACATTGCAAAGCCTTGTTGCGGTTGACGGCTCGTTATGTGGCGTTTTATCTATTATTATTTATGATACCCGGTTTTCTTTTTATGTTCTCTATAATTATTTACTGGTATTCATGCCTGGACTAAAAAGCTACTCCAAAATTTAAAGTAAAATTTATAGTGAAATGCTTTTCATTAAATGTTTCTGAACGGGGCGGCTTGACATTACTTACTTGTGAGGGTCTTGTAAAAGTTTGACCGGCAATAATCATATTATGATTTACAAACAGCATTCCAGGTCCTATATTCAGATCAAAAAAGAAATTGTCTCTTACAAATTTGAACCCGAAATCGATAAAAGCTCCGAGAATATTCACCCGGTCAACCATTTTTCTGTAAATCCAATAATAATCGTCTGAACGAGTATCCCATGCATAACTATTGGTCGAGTCTATTGTCATATACTTATAAACCCCCTTAAAGGCAACATAAACCAACCCGGCTTTCTTTGGGTTTTTAGGTTTTGTCAAATACACATTTAATTGAGGAACGATAAAAACTCCTGAATAAAAACCTAGGGAGCCATATTCTATTGGGCCTGCAATAAACCAATTGCTGTATTCTTTCTTGTTAGGATATATGTATCCGGTAGTAATGCCGAATCCTAAAGTTCCAGCCTTATATTCATAAGTAATCCCGGCCTGCTGAAAAAGTAAAATGTTTAATGGGTTTAATGAAATAAAATGTCTCGGTAAATGAACTTTTGGTGGTATTTCTGTTTCCTGCCCATAAATAAATAATGAACAAGCCACAAATCCAATAGCAAAAATGATAATCCTCATTGCTTTGTTTTTAAAATGCCACATAACGTGTGGCATGCAACCGCAGAAACGAGTACCCTTTGCAAAGTAAAGTTAATAGTGATTTTTTGCGGTTGCATGCTCGTTAGCTGCATTTCAATTTTGGTTTTTTCCAAAGCTATATCCGAAACTCAATCCAATGGAAGGATGAATAATACTTGGTTCATTCTCATATTCTAAGTTAGCTGAGAAAGGGGTGAAATCAGCTCGTACTAAAATACCATTCTTCAGTTGTATTCGAATTCCAGCAATTCCAGTTGGAGCAACTTCATTTCTATAAATCCAGTGGCCATCTCCAAAATTATCTTGTATCCCAACTTTCATTAATGAGATTCCTATGCCTACCTCAACTGCAAATGGATGGTAGATTTGAAAAATCCCATTAATAAGTATTGGCATCGATGAAACACTTGTTCCTAAAAAATTTCCATATCCAATACCAATTCTTCCTGATAAATAAAAGTAGTTTTTATGTACAATTACTCTTTCATAATTTAGAGATCCAAAGAAAACTGCGTTACCCCCAAACTCTATATAAATGCTGTTATTCGGATAAGGGATCTCGGGAGGCTTATTATTTTCTTGGCCTAAGCACCTTAAAGAAATTATTATAAAAGCACTGCTTAAAAGTAAGTATTTCATAAAATTGAATTGCAGCTAACTCACTTGTACCCGAAACTCCATTTTATCTTGACAACAAGAAAAAAGCAGTAAGGCGAAAGTGAGTTACGGGTTATTTCGGTGAATACTAAATTGTAAGTGAATGTATTTTGAACTGCTGAATTCAAATATCGCAGTATGAATGGCTTTAGGATAATCTGATTAAAGATCATCAAAAGGACTACGGATTCGCTGTATGCTCTTCTTGCTGACATGCGTGTAAATCTCAGTGGTTCGTGTACTCTTATGTCCTAATATCAATTGAATCATATGAATGTCAACTCCACGCTCATGCAGATGTGTTGCATAACTATGCCTTAACCAGTGTAAAGTTACTGGTTTTTTAATACCAGCTAAATTTATGGATTTTTTTAATACCATTTGTAAACTTCTTTCATCATATTGTTCACCTTTTTTTGCACCTTCAAATAACCAAACCTTCGGCCTGTATTCACGATAATAATTCCGTAATAACTCAATCAAACTAACCGACAAAGGAACAACACGATCTCTATTGCCCTTTGCCATCTTTATCAACAATAGTTCCCTGTCACTTTTAATATCAACCGGCTTCAACGACAGCACCTCACCGCAGCGTAACCCACACCCGTAAATCAAACTTAACATCGTACGGTGCTTAAGATTCTTAGTGATTCGTAGAATTTTCCCTACCTCTTCCTGGCTTAATACATTTGGTAAAGGATACTCTCGCCTCGGGCGCTTAACAGATTCTACCTCAACTGCATTCCCTTCAATCTCCCTGTAAAACAATCGCAGGGCATTGATGAACTGATTCTGGTAAGACCAACTCAAACCCTTTTTCAGAATATATTCATTCGTAAACATTATTACTACCTTTTTCAGGGAATCATTTCTGTCATCCGAATCACTAAACCGAAAAAATGTGCCAAGGATCTGGAGATAAATCTTGACGGTTGACGGACTATATCGCCTGAAACGCATAAAGTCACTGAGTTTCAACAATTTTTCCTGGTCTTCTGACTTCAATGGCCCCAAAACCATGTAAGAATTTGTTCCCGACCTGATCAACCCTCGGTTAATCCCCTCAACATTGATCAATGCAATTCTCCCGGCTTCTTTTAAAATCCGGTTAATGTTTGCCTGAGACCTTGCAACGTGCCAGCAGTGATTCTCCCTGCTCCACGAAGCACCGGGAATAGTCCGCATCAGGGAAATTAATTCCTTATCATAAGAGAAAAACAATCCAAACCGTTCCTTCCCTGATACCTTCATGTCGATAATATCGATCTTTTTCATCTGATTGAACTTTTAGCTTAATCGGAGAAAAATGAAAAGGTAATATGATTAATAATGAAAAATGAAGAATGAAAAATGAAGAATGAAAACCAGCATCCCCACATTCATGCATTCCAGTATTTATCCGACTTTACTGATCCTCTGCAGCCGGTCAAAATCCATTATTTCAATTGATTTTCCTTTGACATTGAGGATACCTTCGCGGTGGAAACGGGAAAGGGTATGAATGACATTTTCGGTGGAACAACCTGCAAATTCAGATAACTCCTTGCGGGTCAGGGTAAGGGTGAACTGCTGGCTCCGGTAAACGGAACCGGAAAGGTAGAGGATGACATCTGCGATACGACCGTTAACTTGCTTATGGGCAAGGTTTATAAAATTGAGGATCGAATCCTTGAACATGCCGGTGACCATTTCCAGGAGCTTCATCAGGAAACGGTTGTTTGCCATAGCAATCTCCTTAAGCATCACAAGATCGATCATGCAGACTTCACAGTCTTCAACGGCCTGGATCGAGAAAAGGTTCATCGATTCATTGAAAACATTGACGCCGCCGATGAGTGAAGGCGACTTGTTGATGGTCAGAATCAGGTTATTCCCTTTTTCGTCTTCATAATAAAACTTGACAATGCCCTTCTGCAGGAATGCCAGGTGCGTGGCTCGTGCTCCCTGCTTCAGGATCGCTTCCCCTTTTTTGAAACGCAACTGGGTTGATGCTTTTCGGAGCTTCTCGAATTCCATGGGTTCAATGTACTGGCAACTGATGAACTTGAAAAGACAGTCATCGCAGTTGTACACCTTTGAGCGAAGATCGGAACCTGACATAGATGATTTTTCTTCAAAAATAAACAGATAATTGAAATTCTTTCATAAAATAAGATGAAAAAATGCATTTTTCTATGTATTTAATTCATATCGCCTTATTATCTCTGGTTCGACGCATTGTTGTATTTTGTATGAAAATGGTGTAAATTGCGCCCATGAATCAGGAAAAAACAACACAGGAGCTTTTGTTCCAGGTGATCAAACAGCGGCTTCCGTCGAACCTTTCTTTTGTTCATGATATTTCCGAATTACTGGGAATAAGTTATGATAGTGCATACCGGAGGATCAGGGGAGAGAAAGAACTTTCGATGAAAGAGATTAAGACCATCTGCAAGCATTTCAATGTCTCGCTCGATTCACTGATGGGAGTGGAAAGTAACAATGTGGTATTTACTTCCATGGCCATTGGCCAGAAAAACTTCACCCTGGCGATGTGGCTTGGGTCGATACTTGAAGAGGTCAGGAAACTCAAAGAGTGCAAGGAGAAAGAGGTTATTTATGCGGCCAAGGACATCCCGGTCTTCCACCTGTTCCAGTTCCCTGAGATCGCTGCATTTAAATTCTATTTCTGGCATAAGGCACTTTTCCCAATACGCGAGGATGAAGACATGCAGTTTTCGATCGATATCACGGAAGATGTTTATTCGATCGGTTACCAGCTTCTTTCTATTTACAATACCATTCCTGTGAGCGAATTATGGAATGAAGAAACCTTTACCAGCGTTACCCGGCAGATCGAGTATTGCTATGAAAGCGGATTTTTTGCTTCAAAAGCGGATGCGCTTAACCTTTGTGATGTGCTTGAAAAGTTAGTCAGACACCTTCAACGGGAAGCGGAACGGGGTTTTCTCTTCATGTACGGTTCGCCGGAGGAGGGGATCCCGAACAATTACCGCCTCTATTTCAACGAGGTTCTGCTAAGCGATAATACGATTTACACCTTTATGGACGGAAATGTGAGTACTTACATGACCTATAATATCATCAACCTGCTGATCACCGGTAATCCTGCCTTCTGCGACCAGATCCAGAACAACCTCCGCATCCTGATGACCAAATCCACTCTTATCAGCGGCACTTCAGCCAAAGAACGGAACCGGTTCTTTCGTTTGATGCAGGAAAAGATAAAAGCGCTAAGGACAAGGATAGAATAGGTATTATTAATTTTACGATTTACGATTAACATCGGAAGCCGCATCGTTCACGGATCCGAGGGGAGATCTTTAAAAACAGGAACCATGATGGAGTATAAGAATCTTAAGGTTGAGATTTCAGAAGGTGTTGCACTCATTACTGTCAACCGCCCGGCTGCGATGAATGCGCTGAATTCCGCATTTTTTGCCGAGTTCAATGACCTTTTGAACAATATTGGGAAAGACGATACGATCCGGATCCTGGTGATTACCGGGGAAGGGAAAGCCTTTGTCGCCGGGGCCGATATTGCCGAGATGGTGAATATGAATTTTGACCAGGCCGGCCGTTTTTCAAAGATGGGACAAAAGACTTTCCTTCGTTTAGAAAAGTTGGAAATACCTGTCATTGCTGCCGTGAACGGATTTGCACTGGGAGGTGGATTTGAATTGGCCATGGCCTGTGATTTCCGGATTGCATCATCGTCAGCAAAGTTCGGACAGCCGGAAGTGAATCTCGGCCTTATACCCGGTTATGCAGGCACGCAGAGACTTTCGCGCTTAGCCGGAATGGGCAATGCCTTGTTTTTGATCCTAACGGGAGAGATGATCACCGCGGAAGAAGCATTACGCAGCGGGTTGGTACAAAAGGTTGTTTCCCCGGAGACGCTGATGGAGGAGGTGATGAAAATCGCAAGAAAGATGGCTTCTAACGGTTCACATGCCATCCGGAAGGCTAAAGAAATCATCCGTAAAGGCCGAGAGATCCCGTTTAAGGAAGGCAGCAAGATGGAAACAGAGGCTTTTTCCGGGTTGTTCGACTATCCTTCGACAAAAGAAGGCATGACAGCATTCCTGGAAAAGCGGAAACCTAACTGGTAAGTTCATAAAGTTTATAAAGTTATAAAGTTCATAAAGTTATAAAGTTCATAAAGTTCATAAAGTTCATAAATACCCAGTACCTAATACCTAATACCCAATACCCAATACCCAATACCCAACGTTTAATACCTAAACCATGAATTACGAAGAAAGATTGCAAAATGTATCGGTGATGGGGGCTGCCGGGAAGATGGGCAGCGGTATCCTGCTCCTGACAGCACTTGAAATGGCTGACCTGAGCCTGAAGCCTGAGAACAAAGGGAAAAAGTTTGTGATCAACGCCATTGACGTATCGGTCGAAGCGCTCAGGGGTTTGATGAAATACCTGCGAACTCAAGTAATCAAGGCTGCCGAGAAAAAGATCGTTACGCTACGTTTCTTTTACAAGGATCATCCAGCGTTGATCGAGAATTCAGAAATAATTGATCAGTATGTTTCGGATGTGATTTCACTGGTCATGCCTTCCACCCATCTGCAGGCAGCGCTGGACTCCCTGCTGATATTCGAGGCCATAAAGGAAGATCCGGAGTTGAAAATAGAGATCTTATCTTACCTCAATGAAAACAATCCTCACCAGCCATGGTTCTTCACCAATACCTCCTCGATCCCGATCGGGGAACTGGATAGAAAGGCAAAACTGGGCGGCCGTATCATCGGGTTTCATTTTTACAATCCTCCTGCAGTCCAGAAATTGGTAGAGGTCATCCGTGCGGAGAACACCCTTCAGGAAGTGAATGATTTTGCACTGGCTTATGCAAAGAACTTGCGGAAAGTGGTAGTTCCTTCCAACGACGTCGCCGGGTTTATCGGTAACGGTCATTTCATGCGTGATATCCTTCATGCCACCCGCGAAGTAGAGAAGTTGCAGAAGGAGTTCGGCTTTGTGGAGGCGATTTATGCGATGAACAGGATCAGCCAGGAAGCCCTCATCCGCCCGATGGGTATCTTCCAGCTGATCGATTATGTCGGGGTGGATGTTTGCAGTTACATCATGAGCGTTATGCAATCATACCAAGAAGAAGAAGAACTACACTGTCCGCTGCTGGATCAAATGCTTGCTTTGAACATCAGGGGTGGACAGTTCTCCGATGGTTCACAGAAAGACGGCATCCTGAAATATGAAAAAGGGAAAGTCACCGGCGTATTTGACCCGGAAAAAAAGTATTACCGGATGGTCGCTGAATTTCATGAGAAGGTGGATGAAAGGTTAGGACCGATGCCTGCAGTTCAACCCTGGAAAAGCATTGTCAATAATCCCGGAAAGGAAGAGATCCTGAAGGCTTATTTTAACGAAATCAAGCTTGCGAAAAGCCCTGGTGCAGCGTTGGCCAAAGCATATGCACTGAAATCGCGGGAGATCGGTATTTACCTTGTCACGAGCAAGGTTGCATACAACGAAAAGGATGTGAACACGGTGCTGCTCACGGGTTTCTTTCATGCCTATGGTCCGGTTAATGATTACCTTAAGTAAAAGAGATAAAGATGAAAAAGCTAAGAAGAAAAATATATATGGTAGCGGGGTTCAATACCGTATCGATGGGTACAGGTCGCAAAGAATTCAATCCGAAGAAGGAACGTCCCGGGCTCGAGGAATACATCAAAGAAGCAGGACAAGGAACGCTGAAGATGATCGGGGGAGCGAAGAATGTAGACGAATGTGTTATCGGTAATTTCATGGCTTCCCGTTTCAACAGGCAAGCCAACATGGCTGCCTTCTTCCCTTATATTGATGAAGGTCTGAGAGGCAAGCCGGCTATCCGCGTGGAAGGCGCCTGTGCTACCGGCGCCCTGGCATTGATGACGGGGATAAAAAGCGTTCTTGCCGAGACTGCGGAAGTCGTGCTGGTGATAGGCGTAGAAGTGCAGAATACTGTGAAAGCCATTTATGGAGCAGATATCCTGGCTGGTGCAGGTTGGTTCAAAGACCGGAAAGAAGGTCATGCCTATTTTTTCCCTGGACAATTCAGCTATCGTGCAGCGGCCTATTTCGAGAAATACGGAAAAGATAAAACACGTAGAGCCTTTGCCCGGTGGTATCGGAATGCCATTGAAAATGCACGCCTTTGCCCGACTGCACAGGAATACCACAATGCGACCAAAGACCTTGAGTCGCTTGCCATGACGGAGCCCAACGGGAGGAGTTTCGTGGATCACCTCAATGTTTTTGATTGTTCGAAAGTGTCAGATGGAGCTTCGGCCATTGCAGTGGTTTCGGAGAAAGGCCTCAAACGGATCAGTATCCCAAAAGAACAGGCCATTGAAGTCATCGGCTTTGGACAGGTTGCAGAAGATCTGACGGAGCAGCCCGTTGAACAAACGGAACTTACTACCACCCGGCTGTCCATCAAAAATGCTCTGGATTCAGCCGGAATCACCATCAACCAGGTAGGAACGGCGGAGATCCATGATTGTTTTACCATTGCCGGTGTGATGGCAGTGGAAGCGCTTGGGCTTGCCGATCCCGGCAAGGGAGCTGACTTCATTCTGGAAGGCCATACTGCACGCGATGGCAAGTTCCCCATTAATACTACGGGCGGACTGATCGGGTGGGGGCATCCCACCGGCGCAACAGGAGTTCACCAGGCAGTTACCATCCTCGAACAACTTACTGGTAAAGCTGGTGATTCCCAGATTAAAATTCCGGCTGAAAAGCCTTACGGGTTGACGGTCAACATGGGGGGCAATGACAAGATACTGGTTTCTATCGTTTATCACCAGGGATAATAGCTTCACTCACTGCTCGGGATGAGATCAGATGATGTAGGAAGTTAGTATGTAGATCGAGAAAGAGATCGAAGTTCTTTATATTAGTTTTTCATCGGATGTTGAAACCTGAATCCTATCCCTGGAACCACTCCTGCCGGTTCAACTCGTATTCCGAATACATTAAAAAACAATTTGGCGGCAGGGTTCAGAAAGTGACGGTGGATGCCGGGTTCACCTGTCCGAACCGCGACGGGACCATAGGAAACGGCGGCTGCACCTACTGCGACAACCGTGGGTTCAACCCTTCCTACTGCGATCCCCTGAAACCACTCACCCGGCAAATTGAAGAAGGAATTGAATTTCATGCAGCCCGGTACCGGCGGGCAAAACAATTCCTTGTTTACTTTCAGCCTTTCTCGAACACCTATGCTCCCATTGCCATCCTGAAAAAAAAATACAGTGAAGCCCTTTCTTTTCCGGGTGTGGCAGGCTTAGTCATCGGCACCCGCCCTGATTGCATAGATGATGAGAAGCTGGAATACTTAGTGACACTGGCGGAAAAATGGTACATACAGGTTGAATATGGCGTTGAAACCCACAACAACGAAACGCTGAAACGCATCAACCGGGGCCATGATGCGCAAATGGCCGAACAGATGATATGGAAAACCCATGAATACGGGATCAATACCGGGGCACATTACATTTTCGGATTGCCCGGGGAAAGTCCTGAAGAGATGTTTCGCAGCGGCGAGATGATATCCCGGCTGCCGTTGGATTCCGTTAAATTCCATCAACTCCAGATCGTGAAAGGAACCCGGATGGAAGAGGAATTCAAGGAGAATCCTGCTGCATTCCATTCATTTACAGTGGAAGGTTACATCGACTTCATCATCCGTTTTATTGAAAAACTGAATCCTTCCATCGTCATTGAACGGTTTACCAGCGAAATGCCGCCGAAATTACTTTCCGGCACGAACATGGGACTAGTACGCTACGACGAAGTTCTTCGCCGGATCGAGACAGAACTTAAAAAACGCGATAGCTGGCAGGGAAAATTTTATGCGTGAATGGAAACGTTGGAAACCACAATAGCCCTCCGGATGGAATTATAGATGGATCCCACGATTTTAACATCTTCCATCCCCGGATCATTAAACGGGAGGATATCTTTGATCCTCCTCCTTAATCTTGGATAATTATCGAAGTTCCTGAAATTTTTCCTGAACATCTTACAGGAATCCATCACTGCAATCATCATCAGGTCGTATCCATCTAATTTTTCCTCTTTTATGATCCGGGAGAAGATCTCTTCCCTCACTTGTCTTTTAAGCTCAGAATTGATGAGAGGATATTTGAACTGGTACATTACCCAGAAAAAACTGTACTCTTCTTTTTGGATGATTTTTTTTGCAATGAGTGAACGGATAATGCTTTTCCGGATCATCATTTTTTTGAAGACCATTCGCTGGATCCAGGTGCGGATACTCCTGTTTTTCTTGCCGGAACGGATAAACTCAAGAACCCTGTCGAGGAGAGGGTCGTTCATGGGTGTGGGATCTTTTACGACCACGACGCCTTCTTTTATCTCAATGCGGTTGTGTTTGTAAAGTTCGAACAGGATCGCCCCGGCCAGCCCGAATTTAATGCTGTTTTCTGAATTGCCAAACCAACCCTTATCATCCAATGCAAGGAGGATGACTTTTTCCAGGAAACTCAATCCGGTCTTGCTGTCGGTTTTTTCCATCGTTTGGTATGAATTTCAGATCAGGTGATCGATGATGTTTTCCACCCTGATCCCTTCTGCTTCGGCTTTATAATTCCGGATGATCCTGTGGCGGAGCACCGCATGTGCAACGGCAATAATATCTTCGATATCGGGAGAATATTTTCCGTTGATTGCTGCATGACATTTAGCACCCAGGATCAGGTACTGGGAAGCTCTTGGCCCTGCGCCCCAGGTAAGGTACTGGTTCGATATTTCGTCAGCTTTTGGAGTATTCGGGCGCGTTTTGGAAACGAGGTTCACAGCATAATTGTAAACATTATCAGGAACAGGTATCTTCAGAATCAGGTCCTGGAAGAAAAGAATCTCTTCGGCGCTGACCACAACCTGTGTTGTCTCTAAATGCCGGGATGTAGTGTTCCTGACAACGGTTATTTCTTCTTTTAAGGAAGGATAATCCAGCCAGATATTGAACATAAACCGGTCTAACTGAGCTTCCGGCAGGGGATAGGTGCCTTCCTGCTCAATGGGGTTCTGGGTGGCAAGCACAAAGAAAGGTTCTTCAAGGTGGTACGATATACCCGCAACCGTCACAGCTTTTTCCTGCATCGCTTCCAGCAAGGCCGATTGCGTTTTCGGGGGTGTACGGTTAATTTCATCGGCAAGGATGATATTGGCAAATACAGGACCTTTTATAAACCGGAATTTCCGGTTCTCATCCAGGATTTCACTCCCGATGATATCGGAGGGCATCAGGTCGGGTGTAAACTGGATCCGGCTATAATTCAACCCCAGGGCCTTCGAAAGTGTGTTCACCATCAGTGTCTTGGCTAACCCGGGCACACCCACAAGCAGGCAATGTCCTTTACAGAAAATCGATATCAACAGGTTCTTTACTACATCTTCCTGGCCGATGATCACCCTGGCGATCTCCGAACGTAAAACAGTGTACTTCTGAACAAGGGCGTCAACGGCTTCTACATCCGATTTATAGTTCATATTTTCCATTATGGTTTTTTAATCCATTCCCTTTGAAACGGGCATTTATGATATTCCGGGTCGATGCTGATATAGGTCTTTACGATCCTTTGCTTAATCCATTCATTTATCACACCCATCTTTTTTTCATCCAACGCCATCTCGTGGATCTTTGCGTAATCGTCCTGCAGGTTGGCTTTGTGAGGAACTGTCCTGGTCTTCAGGTAATACAGTCTGTATTCTTCCTTCCCCCTCTCGGTCTTATAAAGCACAGATGCTGAGATGTCGCCCACTTTCAACTTGTCGATTACAAAGAATATCTTGGGATCGAGCTGGCTGGCTTCAAATTTACTGGTGCCTGTCGCCGGATTGATGATCAATCCCCCATTGTTGCGGGTGGGGTCGTCTGAAAACCTGACAACTGCATCTGCGAAAGTGATCTTTTTTTGTTCAATCAGGTTGCCAACGCTGTCGAGAGTGGCTTTTGCGCTTGTCATACTTGCCAATGAAACCTTTGGCTGAATAAGGATATGGCGTACATTGATGTATTCCCCTTTCCTTTCAATCATCTGGATGATATGAAATCCGTCTTCCGTTTCCACGATGTCGGAAATTTCTCCGGGTTTCAATTTGAAAGCAGCAGCCTCAAACTCGATCCGCATATCGCCCCGTTTGAACATGCCTAGTTCACCGCCTTTCTTGGCTGAACCGGGATCTTCGGAATACAAAACGGCAAGGGTGGAAAAATCATCACCTTTTTTAATCCTTTCCTTAAAGTTTTTCAGGCGGTCGATACATGCTTGTTTTTCAGCATCTCCGATCACAGGTGATTTCATGATCATGCCCACTTCAATCTCGGATGAGATTTCAGGGATGCTGTCTTTCGGCAGTCTTTTAAGAAAAGCTTTAACCTCTGACGGAGTAATTCTCACATCCTTCGTGATCTTTTCCTGGGATTCCTGTACCATCATTTGTTCCTTGATGATATCACGCATCTCGTCTTTGATCTCTGAGATCGACTTCTGGTAATACTCTTCCAGCTTTTCAGGAGAACCAACCTGGCTAATGAACATACGCATCCTGTGATCCATTTCTCCATCCACCTGCGATTCGGTGATCTTGACGCTGTCAACCTGTGCCTGATGGTACAGAAGTTTCTGGAAGAGCAGCCCTTCCAGGATATGGCATCTTACTTTCTCCGCACTACCCTGGATATTTCCCTGGGCACGAAACTGCAGGTACTGGGTTTCAATGTCTGACCGTAAGATCACATTGGCGCCGACTACAGCAACCACGCCGTCAACAATAGAGTCATTGGCAGTCTGCGGTTTCGCATGCATCGTTATACCGGTAGTCAGTAGGATTAATATGATCGCCTTCAGGATTATTTTCATCGATTAATAAATTTCAAAATCGTTTTTCTTTTGCGCCCGTTCAAAGATATCTTCACGCATTTTTTTCGTGAGGTCAATTTTTCGTTTGTTCAGGATGATGTTGCGGATACGTTCTTTCTCAAAACTCAACGGAGAAACACTTTCTTTTATTTTAAAATCCTTGAATCTTACCAGATAAATAAAAGCAGAATCCTGATATTCTAGGTCCCGGTGATTTTTCAGAAACTCTTCCTGGTTGTATGTTTTAATTGGGATCTGTTTCAGGAGATCATTAAACGGAAGCCAGTTCTGGTCATCCAGGAAATAATCGGAAGCATATTGCTCGCATTCGTGCGAAAGCCGTGTCTTATCGGCTACTTTGTCCGAATCAAGTAGTTTCCTGAACTGCTTGACATAGAATGATTTCAATGGGAGCTTCACATATTGAAGCTGTACGATGTTATCTTTCAGCAGGAAGTTCTGCTGGTTCCTGTCATAATAATTCTCGATATCCTCATCCGTAACCAAGGTATCCAGTTTCTGTTTTATAAGCTCGTTCTCATAGGTATAGATGATAAGTGAATTCTTGTAATTATCAAGCTGCTGGGTAAAATCCATCTGTGCGCTGGTGAG